>CALCGS010000042.1 GCA_937901165.1 uncultured Alphaproteobacteria bacterium | reverse complement strand
TAAAGGCGAAAAGATTGTTCAAGAAACTAGACGTTATGATGAGGAGCATAAAGCCACTCAATCGATGCGTTTAAAAACCGATTCCGTTGATTATAAATATTTCCCAGATGCCAATATTCCAATTATTAAACTAAGTGATGAGTTTATTAATGATGCCATTAAGAGTTCTAAAGAATTAGCGAGCGCAAAACGTGAACGTTATCAAAAAGAATTTAAATTAAATGAATACGATACGAGTATCCTTTTATCGAATATTAAAATCGCTGATTACTTTGATAGCTGCGCTAAATTATCTAAACACTATAAGAGTATCGCGAATTGGATTATTAGTGATATCCTCGCTATTTTAAATAAGAATGCATTAACGATTGATCAATTTGAAATTAAGCCTAACCATTTAGTCGCTTTAATTGATGAAATTGAATCAGGCAAAATTTCAAATAAGATTGGTCGAGAAATCTTTAACTATATGATTAATAATCATGTAGATTTAAAAGTCGCCAAAGAAAAACTTAAAGTTACAAGTCAAGAATCCGATGATAAAAAGATTCGTGCGTTAGTGATAGAAGTTTTAGATAACAATGCACAATCAATTAAGGATTATCACGCGGGCAAAGATCGTGCGTTAGGATTTTTAATTGGTCAAGTAATGAAAAAGAGCGGTGGCAAAGTTAATCCAAGTTTAACTAGCAAGATTATGATTGAGGAATTAAATCGGAGGAAATAATATGAAGATTTGTGTTACAGGTGGAATGGGGTATATTGGTTCACATACCATGATTGAATTAATTAAAGAGGGGCATGAAGCAGTCATCGTTGATAATTTAGTTAATTCAAATGCAGAAGTTTTAAATCGCATTCAAACGATTACAAACGTTAAACCAAAATTTTATCAAATTGATGTTCGCGATGAAGCAAAGTTAGATGAATGCTTTAAGAATGAATCATTTGATGCAGTTATTCATTTCGCTGGATTAAAATCAGTAGGTGAATCCGTTCAAAAACCAGCCTTATATTATGATAATAATATCGGCTCAAGTAAGACTTTAATTAAAGTCATGAAGAAATATAATGTTAAAAATATTACTTCAATTTCGGCTGGCATTATGTATCAGATGTAAAATGTCGTGGCAAGACATAGACGATTTGCTGTTCAAGAATTTTCAAATAAAATCCAGAACATTAAAATATACAGATGAAATTGCCTATAATCTAAAATCTTATCAAGAAGAATTGGAATCTTTGGTATATCGTTCGGATAAAATAAAAGTCTTGAACCCACAACAAATTCAAATTTTGTCGTTTGTGTTGCGTGATTTATCAGATTTATTGGGGGAATATAAATTGCGTAAAAACAAGCAAGAATTGGCACATTACACCGAAGATATTATGGATTTAATGGGAGAATGGTTCGCAACTGTTGGTACAAATCGTTTGCGTTTACATAATGTTTTCAGACTATTATTGGATAAAACTGAAAAAAAATAATAAAATTTCTTGCATTTTCAAAAAAATATGTCAAAATTATCCCTGAACGCAAAAAAAGATGAACGAAAAGTTTGTTTTTTGCAAAGTTCTGGAGACATAGCTCAGCTGGTAGAGCAAATGACTTTTAATCATTGGGTCCAGGGTTCGAATCCCTGTGTCTCCACCAAAAAAATACCCCCGCTTTATGCGGGGTGTTTTTTTTGTGGACATAGTGCGATACAAACACTTGCAACATAGTTGCCAGGTTCGGAACGATAGTTGATGAAAACAAGCAAAGCGAAGTTTGAATCTTACGGGTTGAAAGGGGCCCACGAAACAAAGTCGAGTGGGAATTTACAATCCCTGTGTCTCCACTATCAATGAAAAAGACATACCGAATGGTATGTTTTTTATAGAATAACCAAATTATTACGATTGTTCATACCAAACCAAAATTTACTTTATATGTAAAAAACGCATACGAATAGAATTTTCTATAAAATTATTTAACTGTTGTTTTTGTGTTTTTGACAAGTTTTTATTGTTTTGCGCGTTATATTTTGCACACAGAACAACCATAAACCAATTTAATAAATGTTGTGTTTGATACACCGGGTAAAAATACCAATATTTACTGCGTTTTACAATTTGCCTGAAATAGCATTGATTTGATAATATACGCAATCCAACGATACTTGCACCAAATTTTTTGAATTTAATTTTGTATTTATACGTTTGTGTATCGTAATCAAATTCATACGGCTGGATATCTGCCACAATTTTTACCATAGTTTTCAAATCTTTTCGCAATAAAGATTCTTGTTTTGAAACCACTTAAAACTATCTTGTTTTTTGTAAAAAATTATCAATTTGTATTGGTGCGGCAGGTGTTGGTTCAATTTGACCATTATAATGATTTTTGTTTGTATTATATGGTTTTCTGTCGCCAATAAATTCTTCGTAATATATTTGACCAATACGCATAAATGGATATACGATTGTTGGATATAGCGTGCGAATTTCCAATGTCCAATGTCCGCAAAAACCATCATCGCCACGACCTGCGGTGTGATGATTCAATATAAAATTGCGTCCAATGCTGGATTTACCATCAATATAAGGAAATAAATTTCTTGTTTCTGTGTATTCAACAGTTGTACCCAAATAACCAATGTTTGGTGATAAAATAACACCTGTTTCAGGTATTTTTATATTGATAACCGCATGAGAATCTTTATCACAAGGGTCAATTAAATATTTTGGATTTCTGATATCGTATTCTTCTGGACGCAAACAATAATTTTCATAATCGTGCGGATTATTAAACCAATCGCGCATACTGTATCGTTTGCCTTTTGTATATTCAATTACAGGATTCATACCCTTGGGCAAAGTATTTTTATAAATAGATAACGTGTTTCCTAAATGTAAATCATAACTATTACTGCCCAAACAAGAATCATCAAATGGTGATATAACGATATCTGGATTTGTGCCAATCATACGATTTTTAATTTCCGGTCCTGTCAGTTGCATTTTTACACACCTTTATATATTATATTGCGGATTATACCAAAAGATATTGGGGTTGCAAGTTTTTGATTCACTTTTGATTTTAGTATGGTACGCTAGTAATTATGAAAACACAAGAAAACGTAATTTTTAATGATTCGGACAAGACTTATTCTGGTTTTGTCGCGATAATCGGTCCGACAAATGCCGGCAAGTCAACTTTATTAAACCAAATTATGTCGCGCAAGGTTTCTATCGTTTCGCACAAGGTTCAAACGACCAGAACACGCCTGCGTGCAATAAAAATGGTTGGTACAAAACAGTTGGTTTTTGTTGATACACCTGGGGTGTTTAAGCCTGCACGTCGTTTAGATACGGCAATGGTTGGTGCGGCGATGGATGCGGCATCTGATGCGGATGCCATTTTGTTGGTAATTGACGCATCCAAGGGAATAACTGATACAGTCCGCGGATTGGTGCAAAAAATAAAAGATTCTAAAAATTTATTTGTGGCATTAAACAAGGTTGATGCAATAAAGAAAGAAAATTTGTTGCCACTTGTTGCAGAATTATCAACAATGGCGGATTTCAAAGAAATATTTATGATATCTGCATTAAAAAATGATGGTGTTCAGGGGATGTTAAATTCTTTGGCGGCCGTTATGCCGGAATCACCATATTTATTTGATGCGGTTGATGCACCGGATGTTCCTGATAATTTATATTTGTCTGAATTGACACGTGAAAAGATATACAAATATATTCATCAAGAATTACCATATCACATAAATGTTGTCACCGAACATGTTGATGTTGATGATGAAGGTGTTTTGGATATTTATCAAAAAATAGTCGTTCAAAACGATGCTCATAAAAAAATAGTTATTGGTCGTGGTGGGGCACAGTTGCAACAAATTGGAACGGCGGCGCGTCATGATATCCAGGACCAATGGGGGGTAAACGCACGCCTGCATTTATTTGTAAGAATTGAACCAAATTGGGAAAATACGGCTGAAAATTACACTGAACAAGGTCTGGAATTTAAGTAAGTAAAATAAACAATGCTACATACATCTGATTTTGATTTTGAATTGCCTACTGAATTGATTGCGTCTGAACCATTGGCACAACGCGATGCATCGCGTATGTTGGTTGTAAACGGTAAAGATTTGGCTGATAAACACATCAAAAATTTTCTTGATTTTTTACAGCCTGGCGATGTTGTCGTTTTTAATAATTCGCGTGTGATACCTGGTCGATTTGTTGCATCTGGGTATGAAATAACTTTGCATACTGCATTTGACGATAAAAAATGGTGGGGACTTTGCAAAAAGTTTAATAAATTAAAGATTGGTGATGTTTTAACTATGGTTGATGGCACAACTGTCAGTGTTGTTGATATTGATACTGATAGTGGTTTGTTGTTGCAATTTAACTGTGAAAATGTTTTTGAAGTATTGGACAAGGTTGGGAAAATGCCAATACCACCATATATGCATCGTGATTCTGCTGAATTTGATAGGGAACGATATCAAACTGTATATGCACAACCTTTGGGGTCTATGGCGGCACCAACGGCGGGATTGCACTTTACACCTGAATTGATGCAAGAAATAGAAAAACGTGGTGCAAAAATTGTAAAAATAACTTTGCATGTTGGGGCGGGTACTTGGATGCCGGTTAAAACAGAAAATCTGGCTGAACATAAAATGCACTCGGAATGGGGATGTATAACTCAGGAACAGGCCGATTTAATAAATTCTGCAACGCGTGTAATATCTGTGGGAACAACATCATTAAGATTACTTGAAAGTTCGGCAAATCGTGCACGTGAATCTGGATTAAACCAAAGGGTTATTCCGTTTTGTGATAATACAAATATATTTATAACACCGGGATATAAATTTGGTGCGGTTGATGTATTGCTGACGAATTTTCATTTGCCAAAAAGCACATTGTTTATGTTGGTGTCTGCGTTTGCTGGGCTTGATAATATGAAAAACGCATATTCACATGCGGTATCTGAAAAATATCGGTTCTTTTCTTATGGTGATTGTTGTTTATTATTCAAACAAAAGGACGCGTAAAAATGTCGTTAAAATTTGATTTAATAAAAACAGATGGTTCTGCACGTCGTGGACGTATAGAAACTGCACATGGTACATTTGAAACACCTGCATTTATGGCTGTTGGAACGGCAGGAACGGTCAAGGGTTTAACAATGGATATGGTTCGTGCCACAGGAACCCAGGTTATATTGGGCAACACATATCATTTGATGATGCGTCCTGGCGGTGATTTGGTTGCAGAAATGGGTGGGCTACATAATTTTAGTGGATGGCATGGACCGATTTTAACGGATAGTGGTGGTTTCCAAGTAATGTCTTTATCTAATTTGGTAAAAATGAATGAAGAAGGCGTTCAATTTACATCACACATAGACGGTGGAATAAAACACTTTTTGCGTCCCGAAGATTCCGTACATATTCAACATCAACTGGATTCTAATATAACAATGGTATTGGATGAATGCTTAAAATTACCAACAACGCGTGCACGTGCGGAAAAAAATGTTGACATGGTAACGCGTTGGGCATTACGCAGTAAACAGGCATTCATAGACAGGCCGGGATACGGTATATTTGGAATTGTTCAGGGTGCAAATTATCCAGATTTGCGTCACAAATCTGCAACTGATTTAGTAAAAATTGGATTTGATGGTTATGCCGTGGGTGGTTTGGCGGTGGGTGAAGGACAGGAAAAAATGTTTGAGGAATTGGATTATACCCCCAGTGCTCTGCCTGATGATAAGCC
>CALCGS010000041.1 GCA_937901165.1 uncultured Alphaproteobacteria bacterium | reverse complement strand
CGCGCGCGGCACGTTGTCCCCCACTATATTCATCATCGCCAAACCATGGAACCGTGATGCATCTACAATCATCATGAAATGGCGGGCAATTCACACCAATTTCCATTTCAGATTCTTTGTAAACACGCAAATCCATTTTACCGCATTTTGTACATGTTGAATCATCTAACGTTGCAATAATTTGATAATAATCAACACCATCTTCATATTTGGGTTTGCGATATCTTTTGGTTTTATTAGATGTTTCGATCACAATTGGTTTCGATTCTGGTTTATTTTGAACCATTGGTTGTGTTTTTGGTTCAACACATAATTGTTGTGATTGATTTTGCGGTTTTGGTTTTCTGCCAAATAATAATTGCGAAATACTCATTATTATTCCCCTTTTATAATCTTGTTACTTTCAAACGTTCGATTAGTTCTGGATCTTCCAGAATATCTGTGATGCCACATTGCAACGCGTTTGCCAATTTAGCAAGGGTTTTGATGTTTGCACCATCAATGTTACATGTGTTTTGCTCATAATGTTGAATAGTTCGTACACTAATATGCGCGATTCTTGCCAATTCTGCTTGTGATAATTCGCGTTTTTCACGCATTAATTTTAAATTTTCACCCATTTATTCACCTTTGAGAATTTTCCACAAGTGTTTTTAAAACATCAAACGCGTGTGAAAATTCATCTATACCATAACCATTTACACGTTCGTTTCCACAACCAATGAATGCTTTGAATCTAAAAATTGGTTGTTTTGAATCTTTCATTTGAACTAAAATTTCAATGTTATCTGTGAGTTCTTTGTTTGTATATCCTGCGGAACTTGCACCAACAATTGCCCCCGCAGCACCAAACAACATTCCACCAACAATTGCGCGCCCAATCCCACTATTTTTTTCAGCGATGATTTTTTTATTGATTTGAAAATTCAAATCACATATTTCATTGAAATTGAACACACGATAAAACAACGGTTTATCTTGATAAAATTTATCAACAATGATTAATTTGGGACATAGTTCTTTGGAATAAAAACAAACTTGTTTGGTTTGTTCGTTTATTATGATTTTTACACCATCAAAATTGCACAAAATATAGATTTTTGGCAAAATAAATAACGACACGGAAGATCTGCA
>CALCGS010000040.1 GCA_937901165.1 uncultured Alphaproteobacteria bacterium | reverse complement strand
TTCCCAATCATCTGTTGCATCTTGTGAAATAGAAACATATCCCCATGGCGCGTCAAACCAAACATAAAAAACTTTATCTTCATAGCCAGGTTTATTTACTGGTATTCCCCATTTAATATCACGTGTAATTGGATTATCGTGTAAGCCTTCATCCAACCATTTGTTTGCGATTGCGAGTGCTGTTTTAGGCCAGCCCTGGCGTGAATCAATCCATTCGCGCATTTTATTCTGCATGGCGGATAATTTAAAATACAAATGTTTTGTTTCACGCATTTCAACCTTGGAATTTACATCAACAGCACTATGTGGATTGATTAAATCTGTGGGGTCCAAACAAGATGCACATTTTTCACACTCGTTTCCGTATGCCTTTTCGTATCCGCATTTTGGACATGTTCCAACAACATATCTATCAGCCAAGAAAGTATGTTCGTTTAAAGAATAAGGTTGCAAAGAAATTTTTTCTGTTATCATTCCTTGTTGTTCCAAACGATTAAATAAACTATGAATTAAATCAGCGTGTCTTTTTGTGTGTGTGCGTCCAAATCTATCAAAAGACAAATTAAAATCTTTGACCGCTTGAATATGTCCTGCACGATATTTATCAACATAATCAATAACAGACATATTTTCTTTTTTTGCACCGATTTCGCTGGGGGTACCATGTTCATCAGAACCACCAATGTACAAAACATCACGCCCCATTGCACGACAAAAGCGTGCATATACATCAGAAGGTAATAAACAACCAATTAAATGTCCAATATGTAAATTGTTATTTACATAAGGTAGTGCCGAAGTAATCAAATATTTATTATTCATAATAATTACCTTTTTTGTATATAAAAAACACCCAACATGGGTGCTATTTTTATCTTTGGTGGGTGGTATTGGGCTCGAACCAACGACCTCCACGATGTCAACGTGACGCTCTAGCCAACTGAGCTAACCACCCATTTACACCAAAATTATACACAGAAAAATCAAAAAAGCAAATTATTCTTGTGGTAAAATTTTCACAGTTTTTGTTTTTATATCAAAAAATCTTGGTTCACCATCAAATCCCATTGCTTTGTGGTGCGCTGGGACCATATATTCAGGAATTGCCGAAGCTGCGGTTGGTTCATCCATCCCCATCATAACCTTGTTATACAATTCTTTTTCGATTGGTGATTTGTTTTTGTACCATCTTTCTTGGGATGCCTCAATCGGTCTGTTATAATACCCTTGGAACAAAACAATTTGTTTTTCTGGGGATATAGTCATTAAATCCATAACAGAATATAATGGTTCTGGATTTTTGGATTCTGTTTCTTTGCCGTCTGGACCCTTTGTTTTCTTGATTTTGATTTGTTGTCCCATCATATCGGAAAACCTTTGTGCGGTTGCAGGGTCGTTTACACGCAATATAATCTTGGCGGCGGTATTTGCGATAATTGTATCTGCGGCCTTGTCACCATATTTTTCGGCAATTTGACTTATATCCTGACCCACAATCAGGTAAGAAACCTTTTGCCCACGCCCCACCGCAGGACCACGGATAATCGCTTCCAGTTTATTCATTGTTGGCATTTCATCCAATACAAACAATGTTGGGTATGGTCCCAGTTTTTTGCCAAAACGGACACTGTCTGGTGTGTTTGCAATTAAATAATTAGACAGCAATTCAATAAACATACTAGAAATTGGTGCAAAAGCAGTTGCATCTGCAACATTCACCGCCAAATAAACAGTTGTTGGCTTAAATTTGCCATCTTTTGGGTCAAGGATTCCACGCAAATCAGAAAAATGAAAATCAGAATGTGCCGTATGTGCGTTTACCGCCGGATGTCTAAATATATTTATTCCTGTATTGATTGTTGAAATGATAGAACCGCGTTCGGCGGGTGGCGTGTTGGATAAATTCAATAATGCGGATACTGCATCTTTACTATATGAATAAATTTTTGCTTCTTCAACGGCTTTATCTAAAAAGTCCTTCATAGGGTCCGCCAATCCCAGCATTTGATCGCCTTGTTTTTTTCTTTCTTCCATTTCTTGTGCAATTTTTAATTGACTTTGTGTGTACCATGCCAAAAACATGGGTATAGAAGCCTCGCGTTCAATCCAGTCGTCTGGTATATCATCCCAAGTACCAACGTGAACATAGTTTATAGTATTTAATTCACCATTTTGTAATAACCCCAGTGCCGCATACGCATTAGGATTTGCGGTCATAGTTAAATAATAATCGCTCAATATACTTGCGTCTTCTTGATCGAATTCACCACTTTGTAATCTGGAATAAAAATAATCATCAGCTTTGGCCCGTTCCACTTTGGAAATGATAAAGTTCAAAAATCCACTTAATGCCGCACGCCCAGATTGGGACCAGTGTGGGTCTGCACTGCCCTTTGCTTCTTCAACCAGTGTGTTTACGATAATTTGAAGATATGTATTTCTGCCCTCGTCATCAAGTGGCATATTTTCGGGCGATAACGGATTCCATGCAGGACGATAAATACCTTTTTCTGGTTCATCCCTGGCACCCCAATCGAATATAAATACAGGCCCCAAAGTTGCGCGATACATAGATGTAGAATATATTAATTCTGGTTTTGGATCGTTTATAATCATAGATACATCGTCGCACCCCAAAATAGTTGGCATAACCACACCAACAGTTTTACCAGTACCAGCCGGTGCCAGTAATAATGTTGATAAACATTCGTCCATTTTCAGCGGCATAGTCGTCTTTTTATTTTTGAAATACCCCAAAACCATCATAAAACCACCAAACAATCCTTCTTTGTTTTTCCAGTTTGTTGCCATTTTTTTTATATCATCGGCATTTGCCTTTCTTGAAGATTTTTCATCAAATTTGTCTTTGCCGTGCGGGTTAAATTCATCGGTCAGTGTTGAATCAGCCATAAAATTAAATGCAATAATTGGGAATAATGGAACAATGCACATAATGTCAGGATTTGTAATAACGCGCATCAACCATGATGGAATCATGGCAACAACAGACATTCCAACCGTACGTAATGCATCACCTAAAAATAATCCAGACCAATGTGCAGTTGCGGGCGACCAACCGTATCGCCAAATATGTTCAATAACAAAAGACAATCCAAACGCAAATGCGCACACAACCCAAATGCCGGCATTCCACCGCATTTTCCAGAACAATTGTGCCATAGGACCGCGTTCGTGTTCTTTATACGCAGAAGACTTAAAAATATTAAGTCCTTTTGATGAGCCACCCGCAGATAAAATCTTGAATTTTTCAACCATGATGCTAGTATTATACCAGAAAAAAGTTTTTTGATAAACCAAGAAAATAAAAAAAATGAAAAATATACCAAGAATTTTTATGCCCCAAGATTTAGAATCTGGAAAAATAATTGCGATTGAACGTGAAATATCACATTATTTGTCGCATGTTATGCGTCGAAATGATTGTTTGGTTTTTAACAATGGTGACGAATACACTGCAAATATTAGTCCAGATGGTAAAAATTTAATTATTGATGAAAAAACGGTTCATAAAGACCCCAGCAATAATATCATTGTGTACTTTTCACCTATAAAACGTTTGGATGATATGTTGAATATGGTGACGCAACTGGGGGTTGCAAAATTTGTTCCTGTGATAACAGAACGTACGGTTGCACAGCATATAAATTGGGCCAGAATGAAAAAAATAGTGATAGAGGCATCTGAACAATCAAACCGCAATACTGTTCCTGAAATTGCCGAACCAATAAAGTTTCAAGACTTGGATGTGCGGGATATGTTTTTTTGCGATGAACGTGCTGCGTATGGATACGATGTTCAAAATCCAAACAATAATATCAAAAAAATCTTAATAGGACCAGAAGGTGGTTTTTCAGAAAAGGAATTTGATATATTGGATAAAAAAGGTGCCATTGGGGTGTCTTTGGGAAAAACAATATTGCGTGCCGAAGTTGCGGCGGTTGTTGCTGTATCAAGGATTTTATAAATGGGAACACGTGTTGCAAAATTTTTATCATCTGCCTCTGTTGCATCGCGTCGTGATGCGGAAAAAATGATAGTTGGTGGTTTGGTATCTATAAACGGTAAAATTATTACAAATCCTGCGACATTTGTTTCTGATACAGATGTTGTTTGTGTAAACGGACAACAGGTAAAAAAACAATATGATACAAAATTGTATATGTTTCATAAACCAATAAATATTATAACCAGTAAACAAGATACATTGGGGCGTAAAACAATATATGATGTTTTACCAAATGAATATAAACACTTAAAATATATTGGTCGTTTGGATTATAAAACAACAGGATTATTATTACTTACAAATGATGGTGAATTTGCTCGTAATTTAACATTGCCCTGTGTTGGGATTTCGCGTACATATATTGCACAGGTTGGGGGTAATCTAAAAAATATAGATGTTGCGCGTCGTGGTGTAAAAATAGATGGTGTACAATATCGCCCAATGAAAATAGATGTGTTGGAAAAAAATAAATTGGCAATAACTGTTGCCGAAGGAAAAAAGAATGAAATCCGTATAGTATTAAAATATTGTGGTGCGCCTGTGGAAAAATTGCACAGAATTTCGTACGGTAATATAAAACTTGGTGATTTGCCTGTTGGAAAAATAAAAGAATTAGACAAGAAAACTATTGACGCAATAAAGAAAAATTTTTAATATAAAATAAAAAGGGAGGGAGTTTTACAATGAAAACAACAAAAAAAGTAAAAAAAACAAAAAAAATTACCCCATCACAAAATATAAAAAATATGTCTAGTGCGCAAAAATCTTGTGCAACAGCATGGTCTGCATCAATATATGTATATTGGTTTATAATATTATTCTTTATTGCTGCGACATTTTATTTATTGGGAAAACATAATAATCCTGCAAATAAAATAAATTCAAATGATGAAATTGGTGCTGAATTGAGTGAAGAACAATTAAAAATGGCATCTGATTATTATGAAAATGCAAAAGCAAAACTTTTTTCATCTGATTTATCTGGGGCAATCGCCGATTTGACCGCAGCAATAGATGATGGTGCCCAAACCGTAGAAATTTACATTTTGCGTGGCGAGGCTTATATGCAACAAGGTGATTTTAATAATGCTATGTCTGATTTTAATTCTGCATTGGCTTTGGACGATAATAGCGAGGTTGCATATTATGATAGGGCTTTATTATATACCAGTGCTGAAGCATACGATTTTGCATTAAACGATTTGAATAAAGCATTGGCGTTATCTGCACAAAATGCTGATTCTATATTGCAAGAACGCAATTTATATGCACAACGTGGGAGAATAAATTTATGGTTAAAGAATTACGAAGGTGCTGTTGCGGATTTTTCAAATTCTTTGGCACGTCCAGATGGCATTGTTTCTTATTCTGTATATGCAGATAGGGCCGAAGCATTGGTTGCATTAAATCAATATGCTGATGCGATAAATGATTATGAATCTGCTATTCGTATAATAAACGAACAGATACAAGGTGCCACAACGGACCAAGAAAAAGAAAATTTATCAAATAAAGCGATGGATTATTTTGAACATTCTGCTGCATTGAATTTAAAGATTGATAATAAAGACACTGCATATTCTAATTTAGAAGCTGCACGTACATTGGCAATATCTTTGGGAAACGCAGAAAATGTTGAAAAATATGAAACATTGATGTCTCAAATAAACGAATAATAAACAAAGAAAATAAAAACATCCGCTAGATTTAGCGGATGTTTTTTTATAAATAATAAAAAATTATTTACGTAAACCTAATTTTTTAATCAATTCTTCGTATTCAGAAACATTGCGTTTTTTGATATAGGCCAATAACTTTTTACGACGATTGACCATCAATAACAAACCACGTTTTGAATGTTCGTCTTTGTGATTTGCTTTCATGTGTTCTGTTAAATTACGAATGCGTTCTGTTAAAACAGCAACTTGTGATGCGGCACTACCACCGTTATCATTTTCAGTTGTTTTATACGCCTTAATCAATTCAGATTTTTTTTCTTTTGTAATGGACATTGTTTATCCTTTATATTGTGCGTTTTGGACGCAAACTGTTATCTTTAACCGTACCAATTCCAATGAAAATATTTTGGGTATAAATCCTAAATATTCCATCTGGTTCGGTTCGCCTTATAAATCCACCATTTTTATAAAATATGGCAGATTCATCATCCAGATTTATAACCGGAATGTCCCCCAGTACAAAATCTGTTGGCATTAAATAATCTTTAATGCTATGACCATTATTAAACAAATTTTCCAAAAAATCAAGTTTTATGGCATTTTCTATCCTAAAACCATTTGTTTGTGTTCTGTGAATAGAATCGACTGTTGCAATTGCGTTCATTTTTTTTGCAATATCGCGTGCCAAACTGCGTACATAAGTACCACGGCTGCATACAACTCTAAAATTCCAAGATTTATCTGTTTTTCCTAAAAATTCTAAATCAAAAATTTCAATATTTCTGGGTGGAATATCAATATTTTTACCTTGTCTTGCTATATTGTATGCTCTTTGTCCGTTTATATGTACCGCAGAATACATTGGTGGAATTTGTTGTTTTTTTCCAATAAAACCAGATAGTACAGAATTTATATCTTTATCATCGGGTATGAAATCGTCTTGTGTTATTGTGGTTCCTGTTATGTCCAAAGTATCTGTTTCAAATCCGAATTGCATGGAAAAAGTATATTCTTTCTTTCCATCTGATATATCTTCAACAAAAGGAATCATTTTTGTTGCATTTCCAAAAGCAATTGGTAAAACCCCAGATGCCATTGGGTCCAAGGTTCCAATGTGTCCAAATTTTTTTGTATCAATCATACGCCCAATTTTTGCGGCACATGTTCTGGAAAATATACCGCTTGGTTTATTTATTATTATCCATCCGTCCATTTTATTCCTCGAAAAAAGATAGTTGGGATTTATTGTCGCGAACCTTGTTTTCGATTTTTGTTTCTTTTTTTGCATTTGTTGGAATGTGTGGTTCACCAGATTCGAGATTTTGTAAAACCTCTGTTGCCCTGTCGACAACAGATTTTGGCATTCCTGCCATTTTTGCAACATGTATCCCATAAGATTTGTTTGCCACACCAATAATAATTTTATGCATAAAAATAATTTCATTATTGTATTCACGAACATCGATTGTCAAACAAGACACATTTTGCAATCCACCATTTTTACCAACCAGAGATGTCAATTCGTGATAATGTGTTGCAAATAATGTTCTTGGTGCTAATTGATTCAAAAATTCAAGTACGGCCTGTGCGATTGCCATACCATCAAATGTTGCTGTTCCCCGACCTATTTCGTCAAAAATTATAAAAGATTTACTTGTTGCACGACGCAATATATTTGCAGTTTCTGCCATTTCTACCATAAATGTAGATTGGCCTGCCGCCAAATTATCAGATGCACCAACACGACTAAATAATTGATCGCAAATACCAATGGTTGCAGATTTTGCCGGTACAAAAGAACCTAAATGTGCCAACACAACAATAAGTGCGTTTTGACGCAAATAAGTTGATTTTCCAGCCATATTTGGACCTGTCAATAATGCAATTGGTTTATTGCCTAAATCACAATCATTTTTAACAAAATTATCACCGCGTGATTTAAGTGCATATTCAATTACAGGGTGTCGTCCACCAACAATAGAAAATTCAGAACCTTGTGTAATTTGTGGACATACCCAATTATAATCGCATGCACAATTGGCGAGTGTGGACCAAACATCCAGGTCAGCCAATAAATCAGCAGTATTTAATAAATCATCGGCTATATTTTTAATACTTTCTATAAAATCAGAAATAATTTGTGCCTCTATTCCAGCAGATTTTTCAGATGCGCTCCGTATATCGTTATCCAAATCAATAAGTCTTGATGTTGTAAAACGTATATTCCCGGACAGTGTTTGGCGATGAATAAATCCAGATTCTGGTTTCATCATTTCATCTGCACGACTTGAAGGAACCTCTATAAAATATCCCAATATGTTATTATATTTTATTTTAAGTGTGTTTATACCTGTTGAATTTACATATTCGCTTTGTAATTTTGCAACAGTTTCTTGGGCCCCATGTGATAATTTACGCATTTTATCCAATGAAGCGTTAAATCCATCGCGAATAACCCCGCCATCCCTAAAAAATGTTGGTAATTCATCGGATAGAGCATTTGATAATTTTAATGCTAAATCATCATGTGTCTGAATTACTGCAAATTTTTCTGCAAATCCAGAATCTAATCTTGGTGCCAACAGTTTTGCGTTTGGCAAAGAAAGAATAAAATCGCGTGTATGCACTAAATCACGTGGCGTACCACGTCCTGAAATCAGTCTTGATAAACTGCGTCCAACATCGGGTGTTGAAGATAACAAGTACCCTACCCCTGCCATAATATCGGTATTGGAAACAAAATGTGCGATATGTAATTGTCTTGATTTTATTTCATTTATGTTTCCGCACAGATTACGTAAATATGCGCGCAGTTTCCTGGCACCTGCAGACGTTTTTGTTTTATCCAATACGTCAATCAAACATAATCCACCATCGTTGATAGATTCATCGATTTCCAAACTTTTCCATGTTGCAGAATCTATCAATAACTGCGCATCTGATTTTAATTCATGTGCGGCACGGAATGTTACGTATGCACCGCGTTGTGTGTTAAATAAATACCCTGCTAATAAATAAATAGCATTTTCAGAATTTTGTGTTTGTTTAATATTTACAGCACCACCAAATACGCGTGACACAATGGTGTCTATATCAGAACGAATGTATATTTTTTCATATACAGGGGTCGTTTTGAAAGCATCACGTATTTGTAAAAAAGTATCGTTTTCTGCACAAGATGACGGATAAATAATTTCGGCAGGATTTATTCTAACTAAATCATCAATAATATTAGTACTATCGCCAACAAACATTTCGCCGGTTGATATATCGCATCCTGCAATGTCAAAATGTCCATTAGATTTACAAACCACAGCAACCAAAAAATTAGAATTTTTAGGATTTAATAAATTTTCATCAGTAAGTGTCCCAGGTGTTAAAACACGTACAATTTTTCTATCAATATATTTATGCCCGCGTTGTTTGGCCTGTTGCGGTGTTTCCATTTGTTCAACCAATGCAACATTAAAACCTGCACGAACCAAGCGTCCAAAATAATTATCTGCTGCATGCCAAGGAATCCCACACATAGGAATATCCATACCATCTGCGTCAACGCCACGATGGGTTAAAACCAAAGACAAACACTCGCTTATTGTTTTTGCATCGTCAAAAAAAGCCTCGTAAAAATCGCCAAGTCTAAACAATAGCAATGCATCAGGATTTTCTGATTTCATATCTAGATATTGCGTCATTACAGGCGATAATTTATTTTTATCCGTCATGTGTGGTCCTTAAAAAATATTAAGCGTTTACTTTAAGTGTTTCGATTTTTAATTCTGCTTCTTTCAATAATTGTTCGCAATAGGCCTTTAATTTTATACCTTGTTCGTATGCAACCACAGAATCAGCCAACGCAAGTTCCCCAGATTCCATTTTTTTTACCAATTCGGTCAATTGTTTATATGCTTCTTCAAAAGATAATTTTTTTTCATCCATAACAAATCCTTTTTTATCTGGAATCAAAGATACAAAAATATAGAAATAAAATCAAATAAAATAAAACAAAATCACGCCATTTGGCGTGATTTTTTTTACTATTTCACAGGTGCAATAATAATTGACTTTGTTCGTTCATCTGGTTTTGATTTTGATTCTAAAACCCCATGCCCTTCCAAGATTTTTGTAACCTTTTCAAATAATTCTGGAATTGCATCTTTACCGCGTGCAAGTACTTTTTTATTACCCTTGGTCATAACAGAAATTTTAACTTTGTCGCCTTCGGCTAAAAATTCCAATGTTTTTTTCATTTTTATGTTTAAATCATTTTCTTCGATAAAAGGTTTAATCCAAACATCGCGCATCCCAGTTGTTTTTTGATTTTTTTTGGCTTCTGCTGCACGTTTTTTTTGTTCGTACTTAAATTTACCGAAATCCATAATCTTGGCAATAGGAATATCGTTTCCAGAATTCATTTCTACTAAATCTAAACCTGCCTCTGCGGCTAAATCCAAGGCTTCTGTTGTACGCATAATGCCCAAATTTTGTCCGTTTGCGTCAATTACCTGAACAGATTTTGCAAATATTTTATTGTTTATACGCGGTCCGTTATCGCGCTTATTATCACGGGCTTGAACTTGTTTAATGTTTGGCTCCTTTGTATTACCTGAACTGTATTATTAAATATTTTTATGCGTTTTTCAACAAATTTTGCAATTCTTGTAATGCCATCCAAACATCGCGTTTTGCAGATGGTTTAAGCAACAGATAATTTGGATGATATATAGGAATTGCGGTAATGTTATCTTTTTTTATTTGTTTTCCATGTGAATTTGATATTGAAACCCCCAAAATCTCAGTCGCTGTGGTTGCGCCAAGTGTTAAAATGTATTTTGGGTTTATAAATTCGATAAATCTATCGACAAAAGGTTTTGCCAAATCAAGTTCTGTGCGTGTTGGTGTTCTGCCGCCTGGGGTTCGCCAAAAAACCAATGGTAAAATAGACACTTCTTTTCTGGACATACCAATAGCCCACAGCATTTTGTCCATCAAATCCCCAACATTTCCAGATAAAATTTTACCCGATTCGTCATCATCTGTACCTGGAATATCTGTGATAATCAACAAGCCATTTGGATTTTGGGCAATATGTGGAACAACTGTATTTTTTGCCCCGGTCTTTAATGGATGATTTGTTTCGCATAACATTCTGGACAAAGCGTTTATGTCATATGGTCTTGCCGCCATAGTTTTTACCATATCTATTGATATAGATGAAGTTGGGGCAATCACCGGAACAATTTGTGCAACAGGTTGTGCCGTTTGTGTGGCCAAAACCTGTGATTCTTGGGTTATTTGTTGGGATGCAACTTGTTTTGCCCATTTTTCGCGTTGAACAAAAGATACGTCGCTAATTTCCCATTTAATTCCGGACAAATATAAATCAATAATTTCAGAACAATACATTTATTAGATTTCCTCTTGATTTTTATTAACTTTTATTATAGACTATACTACGAGCAACAAAAACTCAAGGGAGTATTTTCATGAAAATAAAAAACTTTGCTTTGTTGGCTGGCGTTTCTGGCATTTTGGCCGCTTGTGGTGGTGCTAGTGTTGTCGAACCAACTGATTTAAACAATCAACGTGTATTTTTTGCATTCAATTCTTCTGAAATTTCCGAAGATGCTGAAAATAACTTGTTGGGTCAATCTTTATATATGAAACATCACGAAGATGTCAAAGTTCAAATTGCTGGTAACTGCGACGAACGTGGTTCTACTGAATACAACTTGGCATTGGGTGCACGTCGTGCAAATGCTGCAAAGGCTGTTTTGGTTAAAGATGGTATAGATTCAAAACGTATTTCTACAATTTCATACGGTAAAGAACGTCCATTGGTTAAAGGTTCCGGTGAAAAAGTATGGCAAATGAATCGTAATGCCACAACAACAGTTAAATAATTTGTTTGATTGTTAAAAAAAATACCGGCATTTGCCGGTGTTTTTTTATCTTTTTATTTTGTCAGTTTGTCAATAAGTTCTTGCATTTGTAAACGTGAACCAAAAGAAAGCACTATTTGCCCTGCTCCGCCTTTTCTTTCTATGAATTTTACCGGTACTTTTAACGATTTTGATATATTTGATTCTATTTTTTTTATGGTTATTTCATCAATATTTGTTGATGCTTTTTCCCGGCATTTACCGGCTTTTTTTGTGTTTTTTACACGTGTCGCAACATCTGCGACAGATAGTTTTTGTTCAATGATTTCGTGTGCAAGTTTTTCCGGGTTTTTTGCGACAGCGATAGTTCTGGCGTGTGATGCAGATATAACACCTTCGGCCACCATGTTTTTTACGGAATCTGGTAATTCAATCAAACGCATAGAATTTCTTATATAACTAACTGATTTGCCGATAAGTCTTGACACATCATCTAAATTATATTGGCAACTATCAACAAGATTTTTGTATGCGTTTGCTTCTTCTATTGGGTTTAAATTTTCACGTTGCACGTTTTCAATCAGTGCGATTTCCATAGTGTTTTTATCATCTAAATTTTTTATTAATGCGGGTATTTCTGTAAGCCCTGCAATTTTAGATGCACGAAACCGTCTTTCGCCCGCAACAATTTCATACAAATAAGGTTTATTTTGTACTGTTCTTAACAATATTGGTTGCAAAACACCTTTTTCACGGATAGAAGCAGCCAAATCGTTTAATTGTTCTTCGTTAAATTCTTTGCGTGGCTGATCTGGGTTTGCACCAATTTGAATTAAAGGAATTTGTTTTACAACAACGCGTTCTGTATGTCCTGTTAAAATAGAAATATCAGGAATGCTACCCATTTCTGCTTGGATATCTGCAAGACCGCGACCTAAACCGAATTTTGACATATTATTTATCCTCTTGTTCTATTTTGTTAATTATTTCCGTTGCGACCCTTAAATAAGCCTGGGCA
This sequence comes from uncultured Alphaproteobacteria bacterium, assembly GCA_937901165.1. Taxonomy (GTDB): domain Bacteria; phylum Pseudomonadota; class Alphaproteobacteria; order Rs-D84; family Rs-D84; genus Enterousia. The sequence goes on along the minus strand of CALCGS010000040.1, from coordinate 1,358 downwards.
CCAGTTGAATTAAAGTCATAAAACAATGCAGGTTTTCCATGACTTGGTGCTTCTGAAATTCTTACATTTCTGGGGATTACGGTTTTGAATACTGTGTCGCCAAATGTTTTTCTTACGTCTTCTTCAACTTCGCGTGTTTGACCGTATCTTTTATCATACATTGTTAATAATACGCCCAGTATTTTTAAGTTAGGATTCCATCTTTTTTGAACTTCTGTAATAGAATTTATCAATTGTCTTATTCCTTCAAGTGCAAAAAATTCACATTGTAATGGAATTACAACATAGTCAGATGCGTTTAATGCGTTAAGTGTTAAATATCCTAGTGCAGGTGGACAATCAATAATAATATAGTCGTAATAATCTTTGATTTTTTCAATTGCATCGCGTAATCTGTATTCTCGGTTATCTGCATCTAATAAATCGACTTCTGCACCAGATAGTGCCAAACTCGATGGTAATAAATGTAAATTTGGTACGGCGGTTGATAATATGTTATCGGCAATATTTGCCGTTCTCATAATAACGCCATAAACGCTTTGTTGGTGGTTTACACGAACAAAACCAAGTCCGGTTCCAGCATTTCCTTGTGCGTCTAAATCTATTAATAATACGCGTTTTTTTATTGCTGCAAGCGAAGTTGCAATGTTTATTGCGGTTGTTGTTTTTCCAACCCCGCCCTTTTGGTTGGCAAATGAAATAACTTTTGTCATTGTTTTGTTATCCTTTCCTGTTGTTTTAAAGATACACAAATTAAGCCGATTCGGTCAAGGTGTAAAAAATAAAAATAAAAAACATACAAAAAACAATAAGATAGTTTTTATTTCATGTGAAATAAGAAAAAACACATGTGCGTTTTGATTGAAAAAAATTAAAATATTATCTTTTGTGTTGTTGAAAAAAATCCCGGCTTTTATAATAAAAAAATACAAAAATGCCGGCAATAATTGATATTAAATATAAAAAATATAATAAAAACAAATAGTTGTGTTTTGTTTCATATGAAATTATCGGTGTTTTTGTATAATTGTTATGAAACCATCACCGGTTTTTGATGGGTATAATTCGTATGTGAATTTGTGTTTTGTTTTTGCGGTTGCAATTTCGCCGGCTATTTCACGACCTTTTAATAAAAAAAGCCGGTATTTTGTAGAGTGTACATAATCAAGTATTTTTACCAATGGTGCGAATGCACGTGAAGTAAAAATGTATTCTTGATTCCTGGGTAGTTTTTTTACAAAATCTTCAACACGACCATGATAAATGGTTAAATTGTCGAGTTTTAATTCGTTTTTAACAGTAGCTGAGTGTGCATCTTTTTTAAGTGTGGCAACATTCATATTCAATTCTTTTGCAAG
>CALCGS010000039.1 GCA_937901165.1 uncultured Alphaproteobacteria bacterium | reverse complement strand
CTCCTATTCCCCAGTCGGTATATACGGCGACTATGGCTTCCATTTATACGGCCACAGGAATCTTTTTGTCAAAGGGGCTGAAATCATAGCCTTCCATCTTGAAGCTGTCACGGGTAAAAGCATAAAAATCTTTTACATCGGGATCAACCGGTAATCCAAAGGTTGTACCTTTGACACACGAAAACTTGAAAACATCTGCTGATTGCTATGTTGATTTTAGTCAGTGGATACATAAAAATGAAATTATGTATGGCTTTTTACCAATGTATCATGTGTTTGGTTTTGCTACGGGTATTTTAGCACCTTTGCATTATCACATGGGTGTTTTGATGCAACCATCGGTTAACCCTAAAAACATAATTGAAGATTTTAAAGTATATAAACCACATGTTATACCTGCTGTTCCAAGATTGTGGGAAATTTTCCGTAATAAAATCATAGAACAATTAAAGGCAAAACATATGTGGTGGTTTGTATCTTTTGTTCTTAAAAATCAAAAGTTCTTGAAAAAAATAGGTTTTGGTTGGTTTGTTAAAAAAGTTCAAAAACCATTACAAAATGTATTTGGCGGTCGTGTAAATCTTATGATTGCTGGTGGTGCAGCTACAAAGCCAGAGGTTGAAAAGTTCTATGAATCTTTGGGAATCGCTTTTGTTCAGGGTTATGGTATGACGGAAACAGTTGGACCAATTTGTGTTTCAAGACCTGTGAAAAAACGCATACCTTTTGCGTTCGGTTGTCCAATAGGGGTTTCTGAATGCGAAATTCGTGATAAAGATGAAAGCGGTGTTGGAACTTTGTGGGTCAGGGGACCAAACATTTTCAAAGGGTATTTGAATAACAAGGATGCAAACCAAGAATCTTTTGATAAAGACGGTTGGTTCAATACAGGCGATATGGTTTATATGGATGAAAACAATCAGTATCATTTTGCTGGTCGTAAAAAACAAGTTATTGTTTTAGACAGTGGTAAAAATGTTTATCCAGATGAATTAGAAGCACTTTATATGGAAATAAATGGTGTTAAAAATGTCGCTGTTTTTGAACACAAGGTAAACGATAAAACTGTTGCATACGGTGTATTCAGTGTTGAAGAAGGTATGACACTTGAAAAATTAGCGACAGAAATTGCAAATCAAAATAAAAAAGTGGCGTCTTATAAATGGGTGACACATTTTGCTATGACAACAGAAGATTTGCCTGTTACAAGTACTCAAAAAATTAAACATCATGTTGTCCTTCAAAATTTAATTGATGGAAAATATCCAAACAAACATGAATAAGTTAATGGTTAAATACATAGGGATAGAATCATGAATATGTATCAAAAATTAGAAAACACAGTTAATCAATGGCCAGAAGTTTTATTTTTGGTTCGTGAAAACGTCACATATGCTCAGTTTGTTGATCAGGTTAGGGCACGTGCTGCGACCTTGAATAAAATGGGGGTTAAACATGGTGATGTTGTTGGTGTTTTGTCTCATAACTTGCCACAGTTTCCGTTGACTTTGTTTGCAGTTTGGTATTTGGGTGCGACTGTATTGATGTTGGATACAAATTTGACACCAATTGAATACGATAAAATGTGTGAAATCGCGGGATGTAAATTTGTTTGTGCCGAACCTTCGTTCTTTTACAAAACAGATAAATTTGAATTTTACGATATAACACGCAAAGATGATGGTATTGATTATGATTTAAGACCATATCCTTCTGAATCAACAGATGTTGCGACTTTATCTTTTACATCTGGTTCAACAGGAACACCAAAAGTTGTTCCGTTAACACATTTTAATTTAACAGAATGTGCAAATTCATTGGAAGACATGTCTGAATATTATCATTCTGGCGATGTTATGTATGGATTTTTGCCATTGTATCATATATTTGGTTTTGCAACGGGGGTATTGGCACCATTGCATTATGGGTTAGGTGTTTTGTTACAACCGTCTGTTAATCCCAAAGCGATTATGGAAGATTTCAAGATTACTATTCCTGAACTTAATGATACTACAGTTAAGGTATATGTTAATGACGA
>CALCGS010000038.1 GCA_937901165.1 uncultured Alphaproteobacteria bacterium | reverse complement strand
AAGACCATCTGGGGATATTCTGGATATCTCTATGAAAATTTAATAAAAACATCCGCAGAAACAACTGCACAATTACAACCATTGTCAGAACTGATTGAAAAATACTATTCCGCATTGCCAGATTTATCCCAGGGGTCTTTGGCAGCAAATGAAGCATTAACACAAACTGTATCCAACCTTAATGAAAAAATAGATTTAATGAAAAATACGGTTGCAGAATCCACAACCGCAATATCAAAGTCCGCAGAACAATTAGATGACCTGGCCGGACAATCCAGACAACAAATGATTGATTTAATGTCCGATTACGCCAAGGCTGTTGACACGATGAAAACACTAAACAACCAAATGATGGTCGCACGCGCCAGTGCACCAATGGACGCAATAAAAACTGCCCCCAGTGGTATTATACCCGGTGCCAGTGCATCTGATTTTTTAGCACAATCTGATACTATTTTGGCAAAAATACACGAGCAATCCATGGATTTGACCAAGGCTATTGGTGTTGAGATACCAGATATTGTTTGGAAAAAATATCACGATGGTGATAAAACCATATTTTCAAAATGGTTGGCAAAAATGCTGGGGGCTGCAAATAAAAAACAAATACGTGATAAATTAAAATCTGATGCTGTATTTCGTTCCCAAGCAACCCAATTCGTACGCAGTTTTGATAAAGTAATCGATGCATCCGAAAGAACCGATATGCCAGATGCAGTAAAAAACACTTTATTAAAATCTGATTTGGGAAAAATTTATACTATTTTAAAAGGCTAAAATTACGTTTATACTGATATAAAAAAATCAAAAAGTGGCACTATGTTATGTGCCACTTTTTTTTACGAAAAAAAATCAACATTTGTATTATGAAACAACAGCAAAATATGATATAATAATACCAAGGTATTTAATGGGATTTTTGTGTAAAAACGCTAAAACTGGCGATTTTTGTGTTGTACGTCGTATGTCATTTTGGCTTTTTTACATAAGGCACCTGATTCGGAGGGCAAAAAAGAGAGATGCAAAGATTATGTAGATTATTTGTCTGCATATTCACAACACTATGTTGTTTGTGGGTGTTTTTTGCCACACAAGATGCCATGGCGGCGATTACCAATCCTGAATTTACAATCACAACAACAAACATACCGGCGGGTGGCACGTTTTCATTTGACGGCAAAGCAAAGGGTAGTCTACAAATCGATTGGGGTGATGGAACCGCCACCCAAACCATAAACAAACCAAATGGAACCATTAGTCATACTTATAACAAGGCTGGTGAATATATCATTGGTATGACCGGCGAATTGGAAGATTTGGGTGGTACTGTCATTAGCTTTGCAAACAATCAATATATTAAAACATTGGGTGGGTCTGTTACCGGATTGTTTAATTTACCAAATGCTACCAGTTTAAGTTTTTCAACATCTTTTGAAAATTGTTCAAACCTGACCACCATACCTGATACTTTATTTACTGGTTATTCGGGAAGTGCAACAAAATTTGCCAATACTTTTTCGGGCTGTTCTAACTTGCAATATTTTGAGAGTCGCTTCTGATATTCCGAAATAGCATCTCTCCAATATTTTTGTTTGGCTAAATCAAATTTTA
>CALCGS010000037.1 GCA_937901165.1 uncultured Alphaproteobacteria bacterium | reverse complement strand
GGCTCATCTTCCGCGGAATCTACCTCCCCTTCGCATATCTTCCATTGTCAGCAGGTGATTCTAAAATCTATCTCATTTTAGAGACGATCAGTGCAGCAATCCTGACTACAGCAGTCATCATCGGCTTCCATTTCTATGGCCTTTTAGGAGCAGGCTTCGGATTACTGATCTCCAATGCCATAGATATGTGCACTTCTGTCTGTGTCGCAAAGGTCAAGTATCAGATCTGACAAACCACATTATTTAATGGGGGTTGGTACACCATTGGACATATTGGGTGCGGTTGAACGTGGTATTGATATGTTTGATTGTGTTATGCCAACACGTGCGGGCAGAACGGCCCAGGCATTTACCAGACATGGCACAATGAATATGCGTAATGCCAGATTTATACACGACAAATCACCATTGGATGACAAATGTGGCTGTCCGGCGTGTAAACTATCGCGTGCATATATACATCATTTGGTAAAGTGTAATGAAATACTTGGGGCATCTTTGTTGACACAACATAATTTATGGTTTTATCAAGATTTAATGCGTGATATTCGCACCGCAATAGAACAGGGCAGATTTGCAGAATTCAAATCAGATTTTATAAAAAAATATAATGGTGAAACAGATGAATAAAAATACAGACGATAATAAGGTGGACACACAGTCAAAAAATGGACAGCCTGCAATTATTTTAAACGATATTGATAAGTTGTATTTTGCTGTGTCGCAAAAAACGAAACAAGATTTAACATTTGTTTATTCTTTAATTTTGCGTTCTGTTGGTGGCGAACAATACGAACTTAGACCACAAACAGAAATTGCAACGTTTTCAGATAAAAAGAAAGCCACTATTTACAGAAAAACAATACAAGAAATAATAGAAATTCAAAAACACAAACCAATAGTGGAAAAGTTTTTTTCGTCTTTAATGGCACAGGAAATAAAAGATTTTTATCAAAAAGTTAAATAAAATAAATTTGTAATTTTTTTACTCTTTAATGATATTTTTCTTGCGTATAAAAATAAAAAGGGTCTAGAATAAATTTCATACAAGGAGTAAAAAAAATGAAACAAAAAAAAGAAATAGAAGTTATAGAACGTAACGGTGCAAAAACTGTTGCTAAAAAAACTTCTTTTATCACATGGGCAAAGCGTATTTTTTTAATAATAAGTGCGATATGGTTGGCATTTGCTGCATGGTTTCCATTATATGTAAAAAACACATATTCTGGACCTATAAAAAAATCGATTGTTGTATCAATGTTTTTTGATTTGCAAAGAAATATCGTTGAACAATATGAAAGATTATTGGATGGAATCAAAGATTCTATAAATCTTGAAAAACCTATTGGTGTTGCCATAGAAAAAGTAAAGATAGTTGAAGGTACTGTTGATAAAGTGACTGATACAACTGCCAAAGCCAAAGAAACAACAGAAAGTGTAAAAAAACAAACCAGCGGTGTTAAAAAATTATCTGGATTGATTGGTAAATTTGGCGTCAACACATCTGGTGTTGATAAAGCGATGGATTCAGCAGATGCGGTAATAGATAAGGCAAACCAAGGAATTGACAAGGTTGATAATGTCGCAAAACTTGTAAATGAAAAATTAGATACGGTTGAAAAAGACCTGGTAAAATTATCACAGGTTGAAATCGATAAAATGATAGATGAAGCAATCAAACATCAACTGGATAAAAATACTGGTGGACTTGGAACGACATTGTTGACGAATTATGGAATAAAGCATGTATATCCATGGCGTCCATCCAGTTGGCCTGTGGCTGTTAAAATATACAATGATTTGGAAAAATCAAATGTTGGTGTTGTGAATATCATAACAAATACAGTAAATAAATACTTTGGATATGTTGCATGGGGATTGGTAATTGCTGCATGGATTGCCGGATTGTATATATGGTTTATGATATACAAAAAATACAAGGCTGTTATTGCACCGTTTATTGTATGTCCGCGTTGTGGACACGCATTTGCAGATAAGCGTACCGCAATGAGTTTGCTGAAAGTGTTGCAACCTTGGAAATGGTTTTAGGAAAAAAAAAACTGCCGTTATGGCAGTTTTTTAATAAAACGTTGGAAAAAATATTCTTTACTTATAAATAGTTTTAGTATAAAATAAAGAGTGTTGAAAAAGACAAAAAGGAAGGAAAAATGGTTAAAAAAACATCTGTAAAAAAAACAGTTGCTAAAAAGACGGCAACACGTGTTCAACCTGTAATGGAAAATGAACATAAATGTGGTTGTGGCCATGAATGTCATTGTGGATGTCATTGTGGTTTTTGGCGTTTTATTCGTAATTTATTGATATTGTTGATTGTGTTTGTTTTGGGTGCAATGTCTGCACGTTTCTTTATGAAAGTACATCATATGCCAATGCCACACGTTGATTTTGACGACAATGGTTGTGTTGTAGTGGATTCAATAAAATGTCCAAAAATGTTGGAAAAATTACAAAGTGCGGATATGGATTCTGATGGATGCATAACGAAACAAGAATTCAAAAAATCTATGTTTAAAAAACATAAAATGAAACGTAATATGCCCCACGATGCTGAAACACCTGATGTGGAAAATCGCATTGTTGTTGAAACAGAATCTGTTCGTGTCATAGAAAAAACAAATATGTAAAAAAAAGCCCATTTTTGGGCTTTTTTACTTGGATATTTGCTGGGCTGCCATTATTAAAGAATTTCTGATGTTGTCGTTTTTGTTCAAAAAATAATTTGTTAAAAATTTTTAATAATATTTTTATCAAATCAAATATTTTTAATTATTAAACTTTTAACATGTTAAAAATATTTTCATTAATTTAAAGCAAATAAAAATTGTTACTAATGAAAATAAATAAAATAAAACAAAAATAAACAAATAAAAAATGACAACTAAAACACC
>CALCGS010000036.1 GCA_937901165.1 uncultured Alphaproteobacteria bacterium | reverse complement strand
AAGTAGTACAAAATACATAGCAACTGCAAACGACCAAACAGAAACAACATGTGCTGCAAGTGGATATTGTCCAGGTTCTGTAGATGTACACTATGGCAGTACAGGTGGACGTACCGCATGTCCAAGTGCCACAACATACAAAAGAACAACGTTCCCTGCCAGTTATTACACACCAACAATAACATCCACAAGTTTAAGTACTGGCACCGGTCTAAGTTCTGTATCACAATGTCGTGTGTTGACATGGTTAAGCAATTCACGTGGTAAATTGTATGAATACGCAACATATAACACATCAACAAATAAATACGATACAACGGGTAGTTATGGTTGGTCTGATGTAAATGCGGGATATTATTTGACAACAAAGTCTGGTTGTGGTGCGTATGCATATTACAAGGATGTTTTGGACTGTCCAGCGGGCTCATATTGTCCGGGCAAGGCACACGTTACATGTAATTCAACCAACCAATCCACCGTTCATACAACAACATTTGGTTTGGAATCATGTCCAAATGGATATCCAAACAGTGCGGCAAAATCCACACAAATTTCAAATTGTTATATGAATGTCGCTGGCGGTTATTATGTAAATGCTGAAAATGCATCAAGTGCAACAATTTGTGCATCTGGAACATACAAAGCCGCACATACTGTAAATTACGGCAGTAAATCAAGTTGTGATATATGTCCGGCACAATATCCATCCAGCATCCAAGGTGCGAGTGAGGTTGGTTCATGTGGCAGAAAGTTGCGTTTTGGTTCAGAAACAATATTCATGCGCAGTCAGAAAAAGACCACACCATCACTTAACATTGATACAAATGGGGACGGTGTTGCAGATTTGTTCGGTAACGCAACAACAACCAGAACAACAATAAATCGTGATAGCACAAAATATTTACATATTGGTGAATACTATATCTATGACGATAGTAATGATGTACCAACCGAATATGAAAGATTGGAATATATAGAATCAACAGGAACGCAATATATTGATACTGGATATACTTTACAATCTGATAATATTGTATATCAATGGAACGCAAAAGACACCCAAACATCAGGTAACACCAGTTTGTTTGGTTCCGAGGTTAGCACTTCCCCTAAATACGCTGGTATCTTACACGGAAATAAAACTGGCAGAAGTTTGTATACAGGAGGAACTACCGGTAAATCAATAGGATATCAATCCAATGATTCTAATTTTCATTCTTGGGTATTAGATATGAAAAGTACAGGTACTGTATCTTTAGCTAAGGATGAAGCAATCGTAGGAAGTGGAAGTTGGGCTACACCAATACAAAAAACAAGTTCTATTGCTGTTTTTGCTAATAACGGAAAAGGACAGTACACAAAAGCAGCATTTAAGTCTTTTACAATAATAGACAACGGACAAACAAAAAGAAATCTTATCTCTGCCAAACGTAAAAGTGATAACACAATCGGTATGTATGATACTGTAACAAAAACATTCTTTACCAACGCTGGCACTGGTACATTTACCGCTGGTCCAGTTGTCGGTGAATAATACATAAAATTTCAAGAACAAAAAAACAAAACAAACAAACAAAAAACCGTGGCAAAAACCACGGTTTGAATTTTCTGGTCGTGCTTAATAACCAATTTGCAAACTATTAATTATGCTGATTTAATTAACATTGGTCTAGAAATTGATAACTCGAAAGACAAACTGGGATTGGTGAATTTGCGTTGAACAAATGTGTTTTATCGCAAACAGGTAATTTAATAAAAAAATGGGGTGCCTGAAAATTTACACAACACCCCATTATTATTACTATTATAATAATCATTATCATCTTCTAATTCTAAATCATCTAATATTAATTCAGCATATATTACATTCTCAGGCAGTTTCCTATCTTTTAAGAAATTAGGATGTAATTTACCAAAAATACCAATTGTCTTATTATCCATCACAATGATTGCAGATTGGTATGGATGGAAGTGTTTTAACACATCAGCCTGCTGGTAAGGATAAAGTTACTATTCAGGCTCCAATGCCAGATCACAAAGTTGCAGTATCAATGGTTATTGATTCATTAACAGATAAGAATTATGGTGTTGTTGATTCTCTTGACGCTATTGATGCAGTAGGACACAGAGTCGTTCATGGTGGAGAAAGCTTCTCTGAAGCAATAAAGATTAATGATGAGGTTATTGAGGCTATTAAAGAATGTAATGATCTTGCACCTCTTCACAATCCTGCAAATATTATAGGAATTAATGCTTGTCGTGAACTTATGGCAGGTAAGCCAATGG
>CALCGS010000035.1 GCA_937901165.1 uncultured Alphaproteobacteria bacterium | reverse complement strand
CAACGAGTGGTACGTTGCGGAATGAGTCGAGGGCACGGAGATAGAGCCATGCGCGGAGTACACGTGACTGTGTCTTGAGGGCGTTGAACTCAGACTCTTCGAAACCGAAGTCCTTGTAGTCGAGTGTCTCCATATCCTCGAGAACATAGTTACACTGACCGATACCCTGGAAAAGACCGGTCCACTCGCTGTTCACCTGCTCCTGCTTGTTGTTCCATGTGTGATAGTGGAGTTCGCGCCACTTACCGCCATCATCCCACCAGTTGTCGCGGGTAGGAGTGATGAGCTGGTCGGCTGTAATCTCGTTGAGAACCTGGCGAGACTGGATTGACCAGAAACAGTGCTCGAATGGTCGGAAGCAGATACGGATTACGTCCTGCTTGGTGTTGTAGAAGTTGCCGGTGCTTACCTGGTCGTAGAGAGTCTCGTCCAGATTAGTACAGCCGGTCAAAGTTGCTGAAGCCAATAATGCAACACCTGCTATATATTTGAATATTTTCATAATTTAAAAACACTTGATTTAACTAATTTCGACACAAGAAAAGCAAATAATACAAAAACAAATAATTTTCAATTAAAAACATTTGGCTTTTCTGTAAATCCAATAGATACAAGTGCGTATATGCCAATGATGAAATTTGAAGATACGACAAATATAGAAATAACATTATCATCAAATCCACTTGGAAATAATTTTGCGACTTTTACGACAAACCATAATTTTTGGACAGAAAAAAGTGTTGGAATGCGATTGTTTTTACTTGGTAAACAATGGGTAATTGCACAATATCAAAGCCCAACCAGTGTATCAGCATACACAAACGATACATATACAGTGCCTGGCACACCTATTACAGATTGGACAGAATCAGCATTCAGTGATTTTCGTGGTTGGCCGTCTTGTATAACATTTCATCAAGACAGACTAGTTTTTGGTGGAACGAAATCATGGCCTGGGGGAATATGGATGTCGCGTGTTGGTGATCATGGTAATTTCGATTTAGGCACAGGTTTAGATGACGAGGCTATCTTTATAACTTTATTATCTGGTACACGACAAGAAATTTGTACATTGGTCAGCAGTGATAATTTACAAATATTGACATCTGATGGTGAATGGGCGATATCAAACAAACCTTTGACACCGTCATCTGTTGATATAAAGCAACATACATCGGTTGGTTCTGTATCTTCAAAATATTTACAACCGCAAAGTATCGAAGGAAAAACAGTTTTTATATCAGCAAATCAAAAAGATATACGCGAATTATCTTTGGATGAATTGGGTGAAAATTATAATGCAAATGATTTATGTATGTTTTCAAAACACCTTATGAATTCGCCTGTAGATATTGCATATAATCCAGATGTTCATAAATTATACGTTGTTATGAATGATGGAACGTGCGGTGTATTAAATTATAATTCTGCATGTGGAATAATAGGTTGGGCAAAATATACAACATTTGGAAAAATTAAATCAGTATGTGTTATAAAAGGGCAAACTTACGTGATGGTTTTGCGTTCGAACGCATACTATTTGGAAAAATTTGATAACGCAGAAATGCAAGATTGTGAAAATTATTCATTTAAATTCACAGCATCAGCATTGCCATTAAAATTTTCATCACACAATCCAACCAAGGTAAGAATTTATAAAATATCTGCAAGATTATTGGATACAAAAAGTATTTTTATAAATGACGAACGCATAGATTTACCAAATGAAATTTACGCTTCTGGTGCATGTGGATTTGATGGCGATGTATCATTAAATACTTTGGGTACAGAATATAACTGTATATCTGCACCTTGGACAATAAGTGGTAATGAATCATATTTAACAAATGTTTTATCTGTTTCAATTTATGGCAGATATGAAATATAAACAAAGGAGAAATAAAATGGGACAATTAGTATCAGATGTGACAAGTGTCTTGGATTATAACAAATCAAAACATCAGGCAAAAAATAAAAGACAAGAAATTTTACAAGAAATATCACAAGATGAAAAAAATAATGTAAATTTAGTAAAAAAAGCACTTGCAACACAAAGGGCGAAATACGGTGCATCTGGAATGAACGCAAATGGTACAACCGAAGGTGTTGTATTAAAAAGATTAAAATCAGAAACAGAACAACCTTATGATGACAAGAAAAAAACAAATTTCAAAAAGATAAAAGAATTAAAAACTAGTAAACCGAATTTGTTAAAAACATTACTTTCGCGATTTGACGATTTGCTAAAATAGAAAAACGAGGTTAAATATGTATAAAACTTCATATAAATCAGACGGTATAACATCAACTTATTCTTTTGTGTTCCCGTTTTTTTCTGATAACGATGTAAAAGTTTCTGTGGATGGAAATGTTTTGGATGCTTCTGAATACAGTGTTTTGCCAAATCCAGATTTTACAGGTGGAACAGTTAGTTTGGCTGTTTCGCCAGATTCTGGTTCGCAAATAGATATTTTTAGATGTGTATCATTATCGTCCAGAATTATAGATTATCAACCAACTGAAAAAATAGACCCTGAACATTTGAATATGGATTTTAATTTTATAATCGCTGCTTTGCAAGACACAAAAGCGATTTCCATAGATTTAGCCAATTATCAAATTGTATATGACAAAGCAATGGATTTAGTTAATTATACAAAACAAGTAATTATTGATAAAATTGGTGGTGAATCAGTATTGGGATTATACAACAATTTATTAAATGTGCTAAATAATGCATTGCCAAAATTGATAAATGATTATGGTTCTGTGTCTGAACCCGCACCAAGTGAAACACAAGATGATTACGGAATTTTATAATTTTATAGATTCGTGGAATAATGTTTTGGGGTTAAAAACACCAAAACATCAAAAAGAAATGATAAAATTTTTAGTTGATGTTTGGGAAAATAATCCAAAACGTGGATTGTTGATGGCATTTCGACATTCTGGCAAATCAACAGTTGTTGGAATTTTTTGTGCCTGTGTATTATATTTACATCCAGAAACGAGAATTCTTGTATTATCGGCACATAGTGTTTTAGCATCCAGAATGGTATCGCATATAAAAAATATTCTTGAAAACCATCCGTGGTGTTCTGAAATGATTCCAAATTCTAAAAAAGAATGGTCTGCGGACAAGATTACTATAAATCGTCCCATAGGAATACGCGAACCATCTGTTGTGTGTCAAGGAATTCATGGAAATATAACAGGAATGCGTGCAGATTTAATCATCTGTGATGATATAGAGGTTCCAAATACTTCAAATACACGTCAGAAACGCGAAAATTTACGTGAAAGATTGCGGGAACTGGATTTTATTTTATCGCCATCTGGCACAATGATTTATATTGGTACACCACATACAATGGATACAATATATTCAGTGTCATCAGAAAATATGGAATCAGATATTTATTCTAATTCAGAATCGTTATGATTTATACTGCTGATAAAAGTGCGTAATTTATTTAATAAATCTTGTCCGGCATTTCCAAACATTGGCAAATACGTTTCGTATTCTGGCATATCCGCCTGAATTGTTGCGCGTATTCTATCAGAAACAGGTTGTTGAATAACACTTATTGCAGAATTCCATAAAGAATAGGCACGGTACGTTTTTACCACGACATCCCATTTGGCCAATAAATCGGGTCTGTTTAGCAAAGATTTTTGCACCCCAACCAACCATTCGTTGCCAAAATGTTTAACAACAGATGTGTTTTTTATAAAAAACAGTCCTTGTTCATCAGGGGTAAACTTTTTTAATGCATCTTCCAATTCTGCAAATTGTTCATCGGTTAGTGCGGTTATCCCCTTGGATTCATCCATCATACCACCATAAGGTAACAAATCACGGTCGATTGAATTCATATCTGTTTTTCCAGAACGTAAATTTTGAATATGTTTAACCAAATTATTTCCGGTTGGTATATTTGACATTTCACGCAAAACATCAGGTGTTGCTTCTTGTAAAAATATAGGATTTAACGCGGCCCAACCACCGATTATGACATGTTCTTGTCTGTACAGATTTACCAATTTTTGTGCAACAATACTGGTTTTTTGGTTCATAAACACACTCCCTCGCACTGTGGATTATTCCATTACAATCATAACGATTTTATGCATTGTTTTATTAAATATTTTTTCTTCTGGTGAAGAAACATAACCATAAACATTACCCTTGGAATCTTTGCGAACGCTTACAATTTGTGCCGTTGTTGTATCGTCTGGTGTTAATTTATCAAATTCAGAATTTATACAAACTGCAATATCACCAACCTGTGCCTGTTTTTCAGCATCTGCAAAAACATAACTTTTTTCAGGTATAAAACCACCAGACCTTTTTGAATTTGGAACAACGGCATAAATACCCTTGCGATTTTGCAAATTAGTTGGTGCAACAATCATTGTTTTATCATTTTTTTTGAATAAAATTTCAGACCCAGATGGCGTACCAAACACAGGAACCAATTTTTTACGTGCACTATCATACAATTTTGCACCATATAAACCGTCATGCATATCAATGGTTGATAAAGGATTTACAGGTACCAAAACAGATTTAACACGTTCTTTAACTTTGTTTATTTGTTTATTTAAATCACCTGCCTTGTATAAGTCTGCAATTTTATTAAACAAAGATTCTGCATTCATGGCAAAAGATTTTGCCAAAGGTTCAATTTCGTTTTTATAAATTTCGCGTTGACCAATTTCTATCTTGTGATAAACAGACAAAGTCATACCGGCATCTTTTGCCGCCTGGGCGATAGTTTTACCAGAATTTTGACGAATTTTACGCAATCCGCTACCGAATACTTTAAGACCGCTATTTTCATTGTCGTGTAATCTGCGTTTAATTTCATTTTGCCATTGGTTAGCAACCGCGTCAGATTCTTTGATAAAAATATCAGATAATTTGCAACCCAAAATATTACAAATATTCAACAACTGTTTTTGATTTAATCGACGAACACCTTTTTCGATTTTTGACACAGCAGATAAACTCAATCCCGTTTTACGTGCCAATTCCGTCATTTTCATACCAGATGCTAAACGAATGTTACGAATATTGTTTGGAAAAATAATTTCTTCTTGGGCCATAAAAAACTCCTTGATGTCTTGACAAAAGTTTAGTCAATAATATAAAAATTATCAAGCAAATAATTTTTATAGTGGCATATCATCAGGAATACCAGACACATCAACTTCATCTGGCTGTGGTACAGGGTGATTATTTGTTATATTTGGTATGTCGTCATTAAAAGTATTTTCGTTTGCACGATTTGCCATTTCATCCAAATTATCAAATAAACTATAATCGCCAAAGAATGCCAAATGTACGGTTTCAGGACGTCCATGACGATTTTTACCGATAATCACATCTGCTTTGCCACGTGCATTTGCCAAACGTTTCTGCCAATTTTCTATAACATTTGCAGACGTGCTTATGTTCGCGCGTTGTGATGGGTCGCGACCTTCAAGATAGTATTCCTCACGATAGGTAAACATAACGATATCGGCGTCCTGTTCGATAGAACCAGATTCACGCAAATCGGCCAATTGTGGTCTTTTATCGTCACGATTTTCAACGCTACGCGACAACTGGGACAGTGCAATAACAGGAATATCCAATTCTTTAGCCAACATTTTAAGACCACGTGTTATTTCAGATAGTTCTTGTACACGATTTTCACTGCGTCTGCCACCGGGCGACATCATCAACTGTAAATAGTCAATAACAATCATTGCGATACCGCCGGCCTTGCGTGCCAATCTGCGTGCACGTGTACGTATCATTGGTACAGACATTCCAGGTGTGTCATCTATAAACAAAGGAATACGACCAATTGCTTGTGAATATTGAGACATTTTTAGAAATTCTTCATCTGTCAATGAACCTTCACGCATAGAAGTTGCAGGGATTTTTGTTTGTGAAGACAAAACACGTGCGGCCAACTGTGGTGCAGACATTTCAAGACTAAAAAACACGACAGCACCTTTATATTTTTCATTTGCACGTCCCGTTGCAATAGCATTAGCGGCATTAAATGCAATATTCATTGCGAGTGTTGTTTTTCCCATCGCAGGACGCCCAGCGATAATGATTAAATCAGAATGATGAAGTCCGCTTATGGATTTATCTAAATCAGTAAGTCCAGATGTCAATCCAGATAATTTTCCATCGGCCTGATATGCGATTTGTGCTTCTTCTAATGCACCTTGTAATGCGGTTGCAATAGAACTTATTTCGCGTTCCGCAGAACCGCTAGACGCCATTTCAAATAATTTTTGTTCTGCGACTTCTAATTGTGCAGATACTGGTTTATCTAAATCTTCGATATAGGCATTATCTACAATTTCTTGACCCAACCCGATAAGTTGACGACGCATAGCATTATCATAAACAATACGCCCATATTGTTCGACATTTACAACTGTTGCACCAGCACCAGCCAGTTGGGTTAAATAATCGACGCCACCCACAGATTCCAGTGTTCCTTGTTGGTCTAAATAATTTTTGGCAGTAATAATATCAAAAGGTACCCCCGCAGAAAATTGACGCACTGCTAATTTATAGATTTCTTGATGCGCAGGGTGTGAAAAATGTTCCGGCATTAAAAATTCAGAAACGCGTTCCAATGCACGATTGTTCATAAGCACAGCAGCCAGAACAGCTTGTTCTGCTTCAAGATTGGTAGGTAAAGTTTTAGGAGTAAAGTCCATGTCAAACATAGTATCTAAAAATTTTAAAATTTCAATGCCTTTTTTATCAGGATATAAAAAATTTGAATTGCCAATCATCGATTCAAATGGTAATCCTACTTGGCCTGAAATGTTCCCGTTGGATAAAATAGAAAAATTACGTGAATCTGTTGGAAATAGGCATTTTTCTGCCCAAATGATGTTGCGTTATGTTCCGCTAGAAAGAATTCGTTTGGACCCAGGTGCAATAAATATTTATTCTGGGGATTTTGACACAAAATACGCCAAAATAGGGGATTTTATAATAACAGGTGCATCTGTATATTGGGACCCGTCTATTGGTCATCGCAGTTCAGATGGCAGTGTTTGTGTTTTAATTTACAGGGACGATAAAAACAGAAAAATTTTTTAAATCATATGATGAAAAAGGTTTTAGTGATTTATTAACATTAGTTATGCCGAAAGTTGTTATGGGTTTTT
>CALCGS010000034.1 GCA_937901165.1 uncultured Alphaproteobacteria bacterium | reverse complement strand
AAAAGCAGCGGTTTAGATCCAACTACTTTTAAAAAAAGTAAACGTTGGTCCAAAGAAGGCCAGCCCAGATGGCCGTCAACCAACAGTATATCAAAAATATTGGCTTCAACCGGCTCAAAATTGGATGATTTTACAAAATACATAGAATCTTGCGATTCGCATATAAAATAAAAAATCATTTTTGTTGGACAAACAAAACATAAAGTTGTAGTCTTAAAATATGCTAAATGGATTTAAAGTTTGGTCGTCTGATAAAATTTGGCGTCATATATTGACGGAATTAGGGGCAAATGTTCCTGAAAAACCGGGTGTTTTGGATGTAAATTTGGATGATTTTAATTTAACCAAATCAATAGATTTAATTGATTTAAAGTCTTTGATATTACATGCAACTGAAAATACCAATGTGATGCATAACATTTTTGGGGATAAAATTCCTGTGTTGCCGCAAATACAAAATAATATATTGATATGTTTGTATAAAACTGGCGGAATCAGTGCTGAACAATTAAAGCAAGAACTGGGCTATTCTCCTGATATAACCACACATACAATAGATACGGCAATTTATAATTTAAGAAAACTTTATGGTTCAAAATTTATAATAAATGACAATGGGGTATATAAACTTGGCGGAATATAAATTATTTTGTATGGAAAAAGTGTCAAGCACCCAAGAAGTTGCACGTTCGATGATTGATGAAAGACGGGCATGCAATAATTGCGTTGTTGTTGCTGCTGCACAGTCAAATGGTCGTGGCAGATATAACAGAAAATGGGTTTCGCATCATGGTAATTTATATGTCAGTTTTATTTATAAAACAGACGAACCAGATGGAAAATTATCGTATTCGGTTGCGGTTGCGGTTGCAAACACATTGACCAGTTTGGGGATTGCACCACAAATAAAATGGCCAAACGACATATTGGTTGATGGAAAAAAAATATCTGGCATTTTAATAGAATATTACAAAGGCTTTGCAATAATAGGAATCGGTATAAATATAGAAACATGTCCAACAGTGCCAGATTATAAAACTACAAAAATATCTAAATACGTTGACGTATCCATTGATGTTATTTTATCTCGATTATTAAAGAATATGAAAAAAATGAAAAATATGTTGTTTTCAGATGTGCGTGATTGTTGGATGAATTTTGCAATGGGGATAAATAAAAGGGTTAAATACAAGGGGAAAATTTATGAACTCGTTGGAATAAATGATAGGGGGGCGTTGATATTACGCGATGGTTCAAAATACATTTTGATTTATGGGGACGAGGTTGGGGTTGTAAATAAACCTTGACTTATATTGTAAAATATGATACAATAAAGGACATCAAGAGCAAGAAAACTATTAACGCCGATGGCGTATTTTTTTTTGCAAAAATTTACACGTGCACATTTGTTGCACGTTTTTTTATTAAAAAGAGAGAACTATGCACGCAACAAATCAAAACATTTTGCAACGTATATCACATTTAGTATATGCGGAAACCTATGGTGTATCATTACGGGTTGTAGAAGCGTTAACATCAATGATACATAACGCACATCTAAAAACAGGAAAAAGTATAGAAGATATTATATCTGATAAAGAAATGTTTGAATCTTTAAATACGAATTCTTCGCATAATTGGGCATTAGAAATAAACGAAAAAAACAAAGCATATCAAATGTGTTTACGTGTCGCAAATAGGATGTTAAAAAATTCTTTGCCAGATATGTGTAATGGTGCAACAAAATTTCATAGATATGAATTTATGCCGCACTGGTCGATTGCACGTGGATACATAGCAGATATAGACGGTTTGTTGTTTTATTTATAAATAGGATTTTT
Organism: uncultured Alphaproteobacteria bacterium; assembly: GCA_937901165.1. GTDB lineage: Bacteria > Pseudomonadota > Alphaproteobacteria > Rs-D84 > Rs-D84 > Enterousia. The sequence continues at coordinate 3,879 of CALCGS010000034.1, read as the reverse complement.
AATATGAGCAAAATAATCACAGGCGGTTTTTTATCTGGTCATCGTACATACATATTATCAGGTGTTGGAATAATATCGGCGATTGCATCTTATGCTGTTGGTGATACAGATTTGTTTATGACTATGCAGGCAGTATTTACACTAGGTGGAATTTATTTTTTGCGTAAATCAAGTGAAACAAAAAGGAAAAAAAATGGAAATAATACCAGAAAAATTTCAAAATAAAGATGGTACATTAAATTCAGATTCATTGATGAAATCATATTTTGAACTTGAAAAAAAATTAGGAACAATGGTTTCTGTGCCAAATGAAAATTCCGATGATGTATCAAAAGAAAAATTTAATCGTGCAATAGGTGTCCCAAAAACACCAAACGAATATCCAACAAATGAAATGTTTGATGACGAATCGGTAAAGCAAAAATTTTATGATATTGGTTTAACATCATCACAAGTTGAAAAAATATATTCAATAGCACAAGAATATTTGCAACCAATTTTATCAGATTTATTTTGTGAAAAAAATACATCACAAGAATATAATGAATTAGAAAAATTTTTTGGTTCACGTGAAAAAATGTATGATGCTTTGAATGCAATAAATTCATTTGGTGAAAAATTTTTACCACATGATGCGTTTGATACATTATGTGCTAGTGCCCAGGGAATCCAAAGCGTGTACAAGATGATGCAATCAATGGAACCTAATGTTGAAACAGAAAAAAATACATCAGAAATTTTATCGGATAATGATTTAAGAATGATGATGCGTAATCCAAAATATTGGCGTGATCATGATGCAGAGTATGTAAGAAAAATAGAAAATGGTTTTAAAAAATTGTATTCATAAATAAAAAAATTCAAATATTACTTTACTATTTTTTTTATTTCATATAAAATAAAAGCAAGAACAAAAAAATTTGTTCTGTTCAAAAAAAATATAGAAGGAGAGAAGAATGGCATTTACATTCTTAAAAGCGTCAGCAAAAAAAACAACTGCTGCAAAACCAGCTGCAAAACCAGCTGCAAAAAAAACTGCTGCTAAACCAGCTGCAAAACCAGCGGCAAAAAAAACTGCTGCAAAACCAGCTGTAAAAAAAGTTGCTGTTAAAAAACCAGCGGCAAAAAAAGTTGCTGCTAAAAAACCAGTTGCAAAAAAAGTTGCTGCTAAAAAACCAGCTGTAAAAAAAGTTGCTGTTAAAAAACCAGTTGCTAAAAAACCAGCTGCAAAAAAAACATGTGCAAAAAGAAAATAATTTTTGACATATGAAATTTTAATACCCGCATAAACAGCGGGTATTTTTTTAATAAATTTAGTCAGATTTTATAGTCTGACTAAATTTGTTATTGGATAATCCATAATTGGACCCAATGTTTTTTATTATTTGGCGCAATATTTTTGCATAACCAAAACATAAAAATTTTTTATGTCGGTACATTTTATATATGTACTAAATTTTAATTTTTTATCAAAAGGAAAAAATATGTCTATTTCCGTAGATCAAGTTTTTGTTAAACAATTTGAAGCGGATGTTCATTTGGCATATCAGCAAATGGGCACAAAATTGCGTTCTAGTGTTCGCAGCAAATCTGGTGTTATTGGAACGTCAACCACATTTCAAAAGGTTGGTCGTGGTACAGCAAGCACAAAATCACGCCATGGTATTGTGCCGGTTATGAATTTGAATCACGAACCTGTGGAATGTGTATTACAAGATTATTATGCTGGTGATTGGATTGATGCTTTGGATGAATTAAAAACAAACGTTGATGAACGTCGTGTTGTTGCATCTGCTGGTGCTTATGCGTTGGGTCGTAAAACAGACGAATTAATTATTAGCGCTATGAATAATGCGACACAATACGTTGGTGATTATTCTACTGGTTTGACTAAAAATTTGATTTTATCTGCTGTTGAAACATTAAATGAAAATGATGTTCCAGACGATGGACGCAGATTTGCAGTTATTGGTGTCCACCAATGGAATGAATTGTTGGGTATTGATGAATTTGTATCTGCTGATTATGTTGGTAATGCAGATACATTGGTCAATGGTTTTGAAACCAAGAAATGGTTAGGAATCACATGGATTTTACATAACGCTTTGCCATTAAATAGCACAAATCGTGATTGCTTTATTTATCATGCATCCAGTGTTGGACACGCATGTGGTCAAGAAGTTAAAACAGATATTTCTTGGCATGGTGAACGTGCTGCACACTTTATCAGCAACAGTATGTCTCAAGGTGCTGTATTGATAGATAATAGTGGCATAGTACGCATTAAATGTGATGATGAAGCCTAATAAAATATAAAAACTTTTTTAACACAAAGGAAAAAAAATGGCATTTCAAAATAAAAACTTATCAGTAATAGCCTATGCGAATGGGTTTACATTGTGGCATTATGCTGCATCAGAAACCGTTTCTGCGATTTCAACAAGTGGATATTTTAATAGTGTTGTCACATTGATGAATACTGGCGATTTGATAATTATCAACGGTTCTGATTCTACAATTATTGCATCTGTGACAGTAAGTTCTGGTGTTGTATCTGTTTTGGATATTGTTCCTGCAACAGAAGAATAATAGTAATATCAGAATTTTTATGAGTTCAATGGGGGACAGTTATCCCCCATTGATTTTCTTTTGAATATATGGGGTATAAAATGATTACAAAAATAGATTTATGTTCTATGGCATTGTTAAAATTGGGTGAAAAACCAATTCAATCTTGGACAGATAACAGTGTTTCGGCACAACTGGCACGAACTTTATTTAATCCAATTATAGATGCACTTATATCATCACATCCTTGGCGATTTTCCATGCAAGAATTTACAATACAAAAAAATACGGATGGTGATTTTATCGTTCCGTCAAATGTATTAAGAATCTTAAAATGCAAAGGAGAAGTAATAGGAAATAAAATATTATCAGATTCAGATACTGTGCAAATACTTGCAAGCATTCGTATAAATCCAGAACAATTCCCAAGTTATTTTATATCGCTTGCTGCAACAAAATTAGCGATGGAATTTTGCATACCTTTAACAGGAAATCAAACGATACTAAGAATGTTGTTGGCATTATACGAATCAGAATTTCAATCTGCAAAATTTATAGATAGTACGACATCCATATCAAATGATATTGGTGATTTTTCTTTAATATCTGCAAGGTTTTAAAATAAAAGGTTATAACTATGACAGATTTTATAAAAACACAAACATCTTTTACACATGGTGAAGTCAGTCCAGAATTTTATTACAATAATGATATTTATGGTTTGTCAAAACTAGAAAATATGGATATAACATCTGGTGGTGGATTATCAAGACGCCCAGGAATGAAAAAAATCGCCATATTAAACGCAGATTCCAGATTGATATCTTTTTCTGTAAGTGAAAATGAAAATTATATATTGGTATTTTCAGATTTGGAAACTCCACAAATTCGTTATTTCTTTTGATTGTAGGAGCTACACTTTTATTATTCATAACAATATTAATTGATGATATCATTACTTCTTTTTCCGATCTTCTTTTCGAATGTATGGTAAAGATTGCAGATAAGGCTGGTTTAAAATGCTATCTTACTCCTGACAAATTACCGTACTACAGAGACAAATATACAATGAAGAGGATGTTTGACGAGCTCTCGATTCCTTCTTCACGTTATACCTGTTTAAAGCCTGACTTTGCTGATGAGGATCTTCACGATCTTCAGTTCCCGATGGTCATGAAGCCAATCGATAAATACGGATCCCGTGGAATCTTTGTCGTACAAACCGTCGATGAAATCCGGGAGCTTTTCGACCGTTTCATAGAAGGTCACGGGCAGCTTGCCGGACGGGGAAACGTCGCCGAACAGGATTTC
>CALCGS010000033.1 GCA_937901165.1 uncultured Alphaproteobacteria bacterium | reverse complement strand
CACATCCTCCTGCCGATGGGTCACATTTCATATAATTACATCCTTTACTTTTTTCTATTCTTTGATGACAATGAGGACATTCTTTTGTATTTGCTTTAATCCATAAATCATCAGAATTTCCTCCATCTCCTCCTAATTTATCCACCCATTTTTTATACATTTCACATGAACATGGTCTATGTGAATCCTGATTACATTTAAAACAAAAGGAATTTCCACATAAACAAAAAACATCTTTTGGAACATTTGAACTACGAATACAATAATCCCATTTTGGATTTGGGCAATATTTTATTTCTTTATTATTATCAACATAATCTTTGATAATTCCTTTTTTTAATCTTTGAATTGAATCTTCTTCTGTTTCTGTTTTTTCTTGTTTTTTATCACAATTTTCTTCCATCCATTCTTGTGCTGCCAAATAGAATGCATATTTTGTAAAGTCTCCAAAACAATGACCATCAGTATTGCTTCTTTCTTGTGTCCATTTGGACTTACTTGCTAAAAAATCATTTAGTGTTTCTGGCAAATATTCTTTTTCTTCACATCCCCAACGAATCATAGCATTATCTTGTAAGTTCGCCTGTGTTTTTATTTGTGCAATCCTGTTATCCAAACCATCTTCTTTTTGAAATTTCCCATACGTCATACAATTTGCTTTATCAAACTTCCCAAACTCTACCCCTTTACAATGCATACTACACAAATACCCCTTATCTGCAGACCAAGAACTAATTGGTACAATACTAACCGTTATTGCAAATAACAACAAAAATAATTTTTTCATTTTCTCTCCCTATCTTGGTAAATATTATATCACAAACCAAAATATTTTATAATAAAAAACACCCAACAAATGGATGTTTTTTATAACATATATTCCCAATATCCTAATTCAACGGTGCACCCCAATTTTGTTGAATATTACGTTCTGAATCCATTGGACTGACCAATACTTGTGGTGTCAAAATTATAACCAACACATCACGCCCAGACGCACTTTCACGCGACCCAGACAACGCCATAAAATCAGGGTCCCCCAAACCATAACGCGTATCATTATTAGTTTGCTTTTCAAATCCAGAAACAACCAACATTTGTCCAGATTCCATAATAACTTCTTGCATAAAACTACGTTCTTCAACCTCTGGCAACTGCAAAGTCACTTCACCAATTGTTTGCGTTGACATTTTCAACAATTCACGAACAGACATTCTAAATAACAATAATATTTTTCCATCTTCCAAAATATTCGGCAACAACTGCATAGAAAATCCAGTTTCCAAATCTTCCTGGTCAACAGTTGATGATTCGACCGTCGTGAAATTACGTGATTCAAATCGTTTAATATATCCTGTTGATGTCATATTGCTGACCGGTGCAACACGATTATTACGCGTTGTCACACCAACATTCGTCACCAAAGAAACCTTACCCTGTTTTGCCAAAGCCTCTATCAATGCAGCACTGCCTGCACCACGTGCCAAAGACCCATTATTTATTTGGTCTTGGGTATATGCACCATCAACAACACTGCCATTTTCCAAATGTGTTGCCCCAGTCACTGCAGACAAAGCATTTGATAAAACCGCAATATTCATAGAACTCGCCTCTGTTGCGGCCAAATTATTCTTTGGATTTGCAACAATATTTAATCCCGATGTTGAATTTATTGCTGCCGCCAAATTCAAACCAAACACAGAATTATTAGATATAGACACCTGCAAAACCTTAACATCAATTGTCACCAATTGCGACAATCTTCTATTTTGTTTATCTATATATTCACCAACACGTGCCAAAACAGATGGTGGTGCCGTTACTGTAATTGTTCCCAAACTGCGTGATACTGTAAAATTAGAATTTGACGATTTTCCAATAATACCAGTTATTGCACTTTCAACCTCGTCCCATTCTTTAAGTGTGGATTCCAAAACAACCTGACCTTCATCATCGGTTTGCACCGCCGTTTGATAAGAAATATCCGTTCCCAAAGCGAACAAAGTAAATGTACGTGTTTCGGTTTCATAAAATACTATTGAATTTTTATCATAATACCACAACAAATCCAAATCAGTCGCAACCTGCGACAACAATCCAGACAATTTACCAGTATATGCAATATTCACAGTTCTTTTTAATTTTTCATTATCAACTTGACTATCTATTTTAACAGGAATCCCTGTAAGTGACCCAACATTATTGGCAAGAACTTGTAAATTTACAGGTTCGTCCAACAAAATTGTCACACCGGTATCAGTTTCAAATTTTGCAGGCAATTTATTTCTATGTTCCAACAACACAGATTTATTTCCCAACCAAACACCTTCAGACACAGAAACAGTATCACTTGTTGCAACCTTGGCACGTGGATTTTTAGCCATTTCAAATGCATCATACGCATTTATAAAATCCTGATCAACTGTTGCCGCCACCTTTGCAGATTCACGAACAGCACATCCTGCAACCAAAACAGCAATCAATAAAAATCCAAACAAATTACACTTTTTCATCGTCATCTCCTACTATAAAACACATACTATTCTTCATTCGTAGACACAACTAAAACCATATTTCCTTTATAAAACTTAGCATATGGAATTGGTGTTGCTCTTGAAAAATTTCTTACCAACGCAGAAGCAACATCCGTAAAACGTCCCTTAAACATCGCACTTGCTTCTATTGGATATTCGCGTGATGTTGCCCAAACCAAATCCCAACCTTCTTGATCGCACCAATTCTGCAAAACTTCACGTAATGTTTGCCCACTTGCAACAACCCAACTACGAACACCATCATTCATTGCAACATTTACATTATCCGTCATCTCTTCTATTTCATTTAACACTTCATCGGCAACACTTGTCATCATCATTTTTGATTGTTCCGCATCAAAATCTTGTCCATTATAAAAATTTCCCTGTTCAACAACAGAACTAGTTGCACCTTTATCTGAATATCTGGTCATATAATTAGCATACCCATCAGAATATCTATCGCACTTTTTACGTCCACTGCGCGACACAGACAAAACGCTACCCCCATCATCTTCAAGCATTTCACGATGCAACAAAGGCATTTCTGCATTATTATCACAATCATCATCAAAACCAGCAGGTATCACATTCCCCTTTTGCATATTTGCCCCCCCAGACCAACCGGCAAAACGTCCACCAAAATCAAACGCATTATCAACAACCATATCATCGTTAATCTTTGAAACAATATGAATCTTGTCATCACGTACAGGTTCTTTTTCATCACAATTCACCCCAACATCGGCATCACTACCCGCAATTGGCCATGCAGGAACAACATCTACAACATATTCTTCATTTTGAACAACTTCATTATTTTCAAATCTATATTCATCATCAAAAGAATCTTTTTCCCGAGAATAAAAAACATCAGAAGTTGCAATCTGGGGTAATTTTGCCTCTGCAAAACAATAACCAGCGGCAGTTGCGAACATCGCAAAAATCAATACTTTACGAAACATATTCCTTTCCTTTTTAATATATCCTGCTATTTATTATATCAATATGACAAATTCTGTGCAAGCCATAAAATACAAAACAAATAAAATTTAACTAGTAAAATAACACGAATCGAAAAAATATGCTATACTAAGAACAAAACGGGAGTATAAAAACAATGAATGACACACTTTTTTTAATAATTTTAAATACAACTATCATGATTAGTTGTCTATTTTTAATATTTTACATAATAAAAATAAATAAAAAAACAGAAGAAATAAACCAAACACTATCATACCAATACAACCTTGTTGTCAAAATACAATCAACATTAAAAAATAAAAGTGCAACTAACGCTGTTGCTGAACACGCAGAAATAATTTATCAAGACCTGCTTCAAAATTTAATTCCAATAATGGCTGCAATAAACGTTATGCCGCGTCAAACAAACGAACATCCATTATGGCGCGCACTTGGTGGAATATTGGATGAATATTCAACAAATCAATTTACACTTGAAAAATTACGCCGCTGTATAAAATTGGATACATCCATTTCCCGCAACATTGATAATTATATAAACCAGGCAAACAAACTGTTGCAATATTTATCGAATACAGAACCAGATGGCATTTTAATATCAACATTTACAGACGGATTACTTGGACAATCACTAACCTTTTTCACCCAAGCCAAAGAACTTGCCAATCGTGACGAATAATGCAAAAACTAGATGAAAATCTTATTCGCGAAATATCTAAAAGACGCTATGAACCTGAATGGCTAACCGTTTGGCGAATAAACGCATTTAAATCTTGGACAAACATGCACGAACCACATTGGGCTGAAATAGATTATTTACCAATAAACTATGATGAATTAAATTATTACAATGCCCCAAAACAAATAGACAATTCAGAACTGGCATCTGTTTATAAAAAAATGGGATTACCAGAAAACGAACAACGCGCCCTGCTTGGAATGGCAACAGACACGGTAATCGACAGCAAATCCGTTCACACATCTTATACCGCAGAATTACAAAAAAAAGGAATTGTCTTTTTGCCTTTTTCAGAAGCGGTCATACAATACCCTGATTTGGTAAAAAAATATCTGGGCAGTGTTGTTCCAGCCGACGATAATTTTTTTGCTGCACTAAATGCCGCAGTATTTTCAGACGGAACCTTTATTTATATTCCCAAAGATACCGTATGCCCAATTGATTTGGCCAGTTATTTTAGAATTGAAACCGCAAAAATCGGTCAATTTGAACGAACACTAATAATTGCAGACACAGGTTCCACTTTAAGTTATATGGAAGGATGCAGTGCCCCAAGACGCCCCAACCATCAATTACATAGTGGTGTTGTTGAAATTATAGTATGCGATAACGCACACGTTAAATATTCAACTGTTCAAAATTGGTATGCAGGGAAAAATATAGACGGAAAATCTGTGGGCGGTATCTTAAATTTCGTAACCAAACGCGGCAGATGTGAAAAAAACGCAACTCTTGATTGGACACAGGTTGAAATAGGTTCTGCAAAAACCTGGAAATATCCATCTACTATTTTATCTGGCGAAAATTCGCATAGCGATTTTTATTCTTTAACAATTACACGTGGTGCACAACAATCTGATACAGGAACAAAAATGTTGCACATTGGTGACAAATCAACATCCAACATTGTTTCTTATGGTGTTGCACTTGATTCATCAATCCAAACATTTCGCAGCATGGTCACTTTTTCTGGAAATCATTGTATAAACGCTTCTAAATGCGACACAAAAATCATTGGCACCAGTGCAACCGCAAATACATTACCAACAATAATTCACAACAACTGTACAAACATTCAATCGCACGAAGCAACAACTGGTGCTATCGATATAAAAACCCTTACCTATTTACAACAATGCGGTTTAACCACAGACGAATCGATTGCACTAATAATTGGCGCTGCTGCAACACCAATAATTGAACGATTACCTATGGAATTTCTTGTTGAATCCAGACAATTAATACAAATGGCATTATCAAAGGAATAAAAAATGTTAAAAATAAATAATTTATGCGTTGCATACAAAGATAAAACATTATTACATAACATCAATTTAGAAATACAAGATGGTGCCCGTCATTTATTAGTTGGTCATAACGGTTCTGGAAAATCAACACTTGCCCAAACAATCGCAGGAAATCCAGAATACAAAATAACATCTGGAAAAATCCTATTAAACGATACAGATATTACCACAGAAAATGCGACAACTCGTTCCCTATACGGTATATTTTTAGGTTCGCAAAACGTTCCAGAAATTCCAGGTTTAACTATTTTAAGTTTATTAAAACACAGTTTATCTGCCCACGAACATTTTAATACTGGACGTGATTTATCAATGGCAAGATTTCTTGAACAACTTGAAAATGCACGCACCCAGCTTGGTATTCCACGCGAATGGTTAAACAGATACATCAATGTTGGTTTTTCTGGTGGCGAACGAAAAAAAATTATGCTATTACGTTTAATAATGACACAACCAAAATTTGCAATTCTTGACGAACCCGATTCTGGTTCTGACAACGAAACACAAACAAAAATTGCAGAAACAATAAAAACAATGAAAAACACAACATTTTTAATAATATCACATCAGCAATCATTTATAGATATGATTTTACCAACAAACAAGACAACATTAAATAAAGGCGAAATAATAAAATAAAAACCGGGGGAAAACAAAATGAACAACATCATTATTTTTATAGGCTTATTTTTTGTATTATGGATTGGTCGTTCTATATTTATACCATTACTTATTGCGACATTTTTATGGTATTTAATAAACGCGATTGCATCTTATTATCGTAAAGTTTTACCATTTAAACATATAATAAATTTCAAACATTGTTTTTGGGTTAACTTTTTCAATATGACATCTGTTTTATTATCTGTATTAACACTATTTGGCATAATTTATTTATTTATAACCCAAGTAAACCCAATGTTTTCTGAACTGGTAAATTCATTACCTGAAATTCAACAAAGATTAGTAAATTTACTTAATTACATATCTTTACAAACCGGCCTAAAACTAGATTCGAATATTTTACCAAGTTTCACAACAATTGCTGCAAACATTGGTGCATCCGCTGCAAACATTGCTACATCTATTGGTATGATATTCATATATATGATATTTTTATTTGTTGAACAAAGCACGTTTAATAAAAAACTAGACAATTTATTTACCAACAAACATAAAACACAAAAAGCCAATTACATCATAGAAAGTGTCGATAAAAATATGAAACAATATTTATTTATGAAAACTTTTATATCCGGTGCAACTGGCATATGTGCGTACATTTGGTTAAAAATGATAGGACTTGAATTTGCTGGTGTCTGGGCATTTGTAATGTTTATAATGAATTATATTCCAACCATTGGTTCATTTATCGCATGTGGGCTACCAATTTTATACGCGATGATAACCCACGACACAATACAAATTCCTTTGTTGACCGCCGGTGGTTTAATTGGACTTGAAATAATATTCGGCAATATTTTAGATCCGAAATTAATGGGCAAAACATTAAATTTATCAACGCTGGCTATTTTAATAAATTTAGTATTTTGGGGTTTAATCTGGGGTGTTGCAGGAATGTTTTTCAGCGTACCAATTTTAACCGCCATATACATAATTACCGCGCAATTTGATTCCACACGTTGGATTGCTGTACTATTATCTGCAGACGGCAATATTCCAGACAAAAAAGAAGACTAACACATGGGAACCGATTTTATAATCTATTTAAAATGGAAACCGCATTTTCTAAAATAACGCGTGCTGATTCTGAATCCAGTTTATGTTTTATATCGAACACCCTAACCCGTCCCATAGATTCCTGTGCAGACATAGAAGATAACGTTTCATCAATAAATATTATTGGTAAATCAGTTTTTTGCGATAATTTTTCTGCAAATTCACGTACTTTTTTTGTTGTTTCAGATTCTGTTCCATCCATACACAATGGCAAACCAATAACAATTCCAGAAAAAGATTCAGATTTTAATATTTTTACAATTTCATCAATATTATTCTTACCCACAATCGCATCACGCACAAAAAACATTTCACGCGAATAATCAGACACCGCAATCCCTGTTCGTTGTGCCCCCCAATCCACAGACAAAATACGACCTTTTTTTGGAAAAACCTTGAAATCCAACAAAATCATTGTATAATCCTTTTGTATTAAAATAATAGGATTGAAAATGGCATTTAGCAAGCAACAATTACGCAAATTTTCAGATTTAATCAGAATTGAAATATCTGACGAAAAACTAGAACAAATGAACATAGATTCTGTGATTGAATGGTTGGACAAATTGAAAAAAATTGACACCACTGGGGTTAAACCATTATTAAACCCATCAGAACACAAATTACCACAACGTGATGACACTGTCACAGATGGCGGTATTCGTGGTGCTGTTTTATCAAATACACCTGATACATCCGGTTCGTCACGTGGCTATTTTGCTGTTCCAAAAGTTATGGACGAATAATAAAACTTATATGATTTTCACAAATTCAAATTTAGGACAAACAAGATGATTGACTTAACAATTACAGAAGCATTAAAAAAATTAAAATCACGTGAAATATCTGCAACAGAATTAACACGTGCGCATTTAAATCGTATTGAACAATATGGTTCTGAATTAAATTGTTATATTACAACAACCCCAGAACGTGCAATATCTGACGCAACAGAATCAGATGCCCGATATGCCAACGGTACCGAACGCGTACTTGATGGAATTCCTATTGCTATGAAAGATTTATTTGCTACACGTGGCATTCGCACAACCGCTGCTTCTAAAATGCTTGAAAATTTTGTTCCAGAATACGAATCGACAATATCACAAAAATACATTGATGCTGGAACTGTTTTACTTGGCAAATCAAATCTTGATGAATTTGCAATGGGAACATTCAGTAAAACCAGTTTCTTTGGTGCGCCAATAAATCCATGGCAACTGACCAGAAAATTAACTGCTGGTGGTTCTTCTGGCGGGGCAACATCTGCTATTGCTGGTGGGTTGGCAATGGGTGGTACCGGAACAGACACTGGTGGTTCTATACGTTTTCCAGCATCAATAACAGGATTGGTTGGTGTAAAACCAACATATGGCTTATGTTCCAGATGGGGATGCATCGCTTTTGCATCCAGTTTGGATACCCCTGGCCCAATTGCCAGAACAGTAAATGATGCTGCACTATTATTGTCTATTATGGCAGGCCATGACGACAAAGATTCAACCAGTGCCCCTGGGGTACACTTTGAATTTGATGGCACATTAAAACCAATTTTAGGCAGTGAAAAAAAATTGCGTATTGGAATTATCAAAGAATTCAATAATGTTCAAATATCGGAAGATATGAAAAAATTATTTGAACAAAGAATCGCTGATTTGAAATCTGCCGGTGCTGAAATAATCGAAGTATCTATTCCAAACATTTTGGATGCATTGGCGGCATATTACATCATCGCACCGGCAGAAGCATCATCAAACTTGGCGCGTTATGATGGGATGCGTTATGGTCTGCGTGTTGAAGGTACTGATTTAATAGATACATATAAAAAGACGCGTGCGGCTGGTTTTGGGGACGAAGTAAAACGCCGTATGATAATTGGTACAGCTGTATTATCAAGTGAATCTTACGAAGTATATTTCATGCAGGCTGCGCGTGTACGCCGTATGATTGCTGATAGTTTTAACACTGCATTTAATCAATGCGATTTCATTATATGTCCTGCTGGTGCAAGTACTGCATTACCACTTGATTCTGATTTATCGCCACTTGAATATTATGCTTTGGATTTATTCACTGTGGCAATGAATTTGGCTGGCATTCCTGCTTGCAGTGTACCTGCTGGATTGGCATCAAACGGTTTACCACTTGGATTACAGGTTGTTGGTCGTCGTTTTGATGATTTAAGAATGTTGCAACTTGCAAAACATATTGAAGAATTTGCAGGCATAGATAATCGTCCAACCAAGGTAATGGGGAAATAAAGGTAAAAAAAATGGTGGCTAGAAGTGGAATCGAACCACTGACACAGGGATTTTCAGTCCCTTGCTCTACCAACTGAGCTATCTAGCCAACAAGGTGCATAATATATTATAAAAAAATAAAAAGCAAGAGAAAATAAAAATAAAAGGGCAAAAAATGTATACGATAAAAGGAAAAACAGGTGATTGGGAATTAGTTATTGGGCTTGAAACACATATAGAGGTGCTTTCTAACAGTAAAATTTTCAGTGGTGCATCCGCAAATTACAATCCAACAATTGCACCAAACACCCAAGTTTCAATGGTTGATGTTGCAATGCCTGGAATGTTACCCGTATTAAACAAATATTGTGTTGAACAAGCAATAAAAATGGGAATCGGATTAAATGCCGAAATTTCTCGTCACAGCAAATTTGCCCGCAAACAATATTTTTACCCTGACCTGCCCCAGGGATACCAAATTTCACAACCTGCTGAAGAACCACCTGTTGTTGGACGTGGCTGGGTTGAAATCATTGGGGATGACGGAAAACAAAAAAAGATTTTAATTGAACGCGCACACTTGGAACAAGATGCTGGAAAATTAAAACACGATATGCACCCTACAAAATCTTTTGCAGACTATAACCGTACCGGGGTTGCGTTACTGGAAATCGTCACATTTTTGGACACAAAAAATCCAGAAAACAATTCATACATAACTTCACCAGATGAAGCAGAAAAATATTTACGTGAAATTCGCGAAATCGCACGCGCACTTGGTGTATCTAAGGCTAATATGGAAGAAGGTTCAATGCGTGCCGACGTAAATGTATCTGTTCGTCCAGTTAGAGAAAAAACTTTCCGTACAAGAACAGAAACAAAAAATATGGTATCGTTTAAATTTATTAAAGCGGCAATTGAATACGAAGCACGTCGTCAAATTGAAATACTTGAAAACGGTGGCACTGTAACCCAGGACACTATGCGTTATCACCAAGATGACGGCACAACAACCGTAGAACGCAGCAAAGAAGATGCACTGGATTATCGTTATTTCCCAGACCCAGATTTATTGGAATTGGTTATTAGTGACGAAGAAATTGAACGCATTCGTAAAACAATGCCTGAATTACCTGCTGCAACACGCGCAAGATATATCAATGAATATGGCTTAACCGAATAT
>CALCGS010000032.1 GCA_937901165.1 uncultured Alphaproteobacteria bacterium | reverse complement strand
ACCGCGCAAGACCGGCAAATACACATTTAACTATGAAACAATGAAAAAATTAAACGGTGGTAAACAAATGCGTTCAGATTGGAATATAGATATATGCTTAGGTCACGAACGCATCAAAGATGAAAACGGAAAAAGTTTACACAACACACAAAAACCACTTGATTTGCTGCACCGTATAATATTGGCATCAACAAAACCAGGTGATATTATCCTAGACCCATTTATGGGCAGTGGCACAACCGCCGCCGCGGCAAAAGAACTCGGTCGTCAATTTATAGGTTTTGAACGCGATGAAAATTATGTTGCTGCCGCACGCAAAAGAATTGAAGAAACATCTATAATTGATTTAAGCGATATAGAAGTAACCAAACCAAAACGCGAAGAAATACGCGTTGCATTCCGCGAATTAATCGAGGCCG
This sequence comes from uncultured Alphaproteobacteria bacterium, assembly GCA_937901165.1. Lineage (GTDB taxonomy): Bacteria > Pseudomonadota > Alphaproteobacteria > Rs-D84 > Rs-D84 > Enterousia. Next base: position 10,337 of record CALCGS010000032.1, on the reverse strand, counting down.
GATTACTATATGTTGGACAAACATTGGTAAGTCCACATGGTGAACGCGTTATGATAACACACGACGCACAATTAGCACACACTTTATACGGCAAAGCATCAATACACGTTATGGCTGCAAAAATGCAACACAGTGTCAGTTTCAACGGGTGGGATTATTGGTCTGCCCAAAAACAAGATGGAACACTGGTTGCCATTGATGAACTACGAAAATACATACGAAACATCAAACAAAACGTCAAGAAAGCTGCATAAAAATCAAATACTTTTTTATTTTGATTTTTGAATTTCTTGTTTGAAACAATCTTGTATTAAAGCATTTTCGTTTTGCATATCTGAATCTATATCTGCATTAATTTTACTTATTTCATCTGATATTTCGTCTATAAATTTATATAATTGAAAAACATCTATTATTTGACCATACAATTTATCTTGTGCAATAACAATATCCTTATAATCAGCTATCGCACATTTTGATTTTTCCAACACATTGCATTTTTTACATATTTTTCTGCCAAATCCAATGAAAAAGCCCCTGTTGTATATCTATCACGCAATTTTCCTTCGGCATCAATCCATGTTTGATAATCTGATGGCAATATATCATTTATCTTGTCTAAATTTTCAGCAACATTTTTCGGCCCAAGTCCACCCGCATACCCATTTGGCACATCATTATATACAGGCCCAGTCCATTTTGTTGGACAAATCCCTGCCCCATAAGAACCATCAAACAACAATAAAAATTTTGCGTCTGTTTGTTTCAAAGCATCTATTGATTTTGCTGTTATATTATTCCACGGAAATATAAATTTTTGATTTGGAAATTTTTTTATTAAATCTGCGATTTTTTGTGCATCAAAACATCTTGTTCCATCACCGATATTTAATTGAATTCTTTGTACGACATTTTTACCAGAATGCACATTTACCATATTTAACCAATTTGATAATTGTTCTGGCACAACACCATCACACATACTATCGCACCATTGATAATTTATATGTAATGCGATATTTGGTTGCACATTCATATTCTTTGATAATTCAACAAATTCATTAAACCATATATTACGTGAATGCCCATACGACATAGGCCCAGGATGTGCCTGAACCCCAAATTCAACCAACGGATATTTCATAGCAAAATTTATCATCGATTGAACAGGAATATCAGAACGAGGATCAGAACAAGTAATATATTGTAAATCCATATAAAATCTCCTTTATTTAATTATACAAATACTATAAACAAGTTAAATTAAAACAACAATTAAAAAATTGGTATAAAAACATTACACAAAAAACATCTCTAAAAAGTATAAACAATTGTATATCTCAACCACAAGAATATTTATACCAAGGCAAAAGTTTTTTGCCATGATATTGAACAACCATAACCCTCAATACAAAAATTCAAAACGCCACTTTGGGCGTTTTTTTATTGACATTGTTTAATTTGTTGCTATTTTTTCAGTGATACAAAAAAGGGGATATGTCATGTATAAAATTTCAGACCAAGATAAAATTTCAAACCAAGATTATATAACGGTGAATAAAGAAGGTACTTTTGTTGGTGGAAAACCCACAACAAAATATCTTGGTGAACAAATTGGTAGGATAGATTATGTGCGTGAATATTTTGTAAACATTCAACAATTACATCCAGATGTTGCGGCATTACACGTGTTGTCGTCTGAAACGTATGGCGAAGACCTTAGAAAGGGTGATCCTTCCCCTAAAAAACATGGTCGAAGTGCATGGTGTCGGACAGAGTTTAATGATGGAAAAACAACTTCGTGGTTCCTCATCCGCACGTACGGTTCTGAGGCCATTTGTGCACGCCTCTGTGCATACAACTGCGTATCCTCAGTTTGCAGGTACGAGTTACTTAGTTTATTGTTATTGGATAGGTGGCCAAATATTAAATCAGAAGAAAAAAACGGGGCTAAATTAAAAAATCCAAAATTAAAAGGTGTCGATTTATCAAAGTTGGTTGAGGCAAAACTGCGCAATTAAACTGGTATAGAATTTTGGTTGAAAAAATTGTCGAAACACAACAAATCAAAAGATAAAAAGGTTCATAAAATGACAGATATACCAAATACAGAATATATTACGGTGAATAAAAAAGGTATTTTTGTTGGCGGAAAACCTGCAACACATTATCGCGGTAAAGAGATACATTGGACAAATGGTATCCTTAAATGTTTCAAAGATATTCAAAATACGAATCCAAAAGTTACAGAATTGCATGTATTAACGTCAACCACATATCCAAGTGATTTTTATAACAAACCAAATCATTGTGTCGGCACCCCAAGCTCAGAACATGGGCCAACTATATGGTGCAGGCTTAAATTTGATAACGGTAAAAAAACAATGTGGGTGTTTATGGATTGGTTCACTTGTTTACATGGTGTTGCAGAAAATTGTGCGTACGACTGTATCCTTTCTCTTCTACGATGTTCTGGGTTTCGTTCGGCTGTTTTTTGTGCACCAATTGACAATAGACAAAATATTCAACCAACTCAACAAGCACAAAAAACGAACAATCCATTGATAACCGCGTTACAAAATGTAGATTTATCTAAACGTGTTGGCAAACCGGTTCAATTAAACGGATATGAAATCGTCGTGAAGAAAATTGCTGAAACCAAACAAATCAAAAGATAAAAAAGGAAACACAATATATATAAAAGAAGTTGTTAGGGCACCATATATATGCACTGTACCGAGTGGTGGTGTGCACGCGATAAAATGTTACCCTGATGCCCAAACCTATATTATCAATGGTAAAAAAGTAGGCTATTCAGCCAAAGAACAAACAGTTATTGTTCCACTGGATGTACCAGGAAGAGAAATTGAAGAAATCAAAGTGAAAATATCACGTATTATTGAATCATCAAAAAAGGTTGCAAATACCGCCGTAAACAACAACGCACAAAAACGCTAGAACTCTAATACGTAGTTCGAAAATGGACCAAAAAAGGGCCTTTTTGAAATTGATACTTTCGAACTCGACCATCACTGACAAAAAAGCTTGGATTTCCTTGAAAAAACCGTTCGATTTACTTCAAAAATCAAACGGTTGTACATCTTGGGCGGTCGCAGCTGATTTCCTCGACTTCGTCTGCGGGGCATTCGTTAGCACTCAAACTTCACTTACGTTCGTTTTCGCATACTCATTGTCGAACCATGGCAACTGTCGTTGCATGATTGAACCATAACCCTCAATACAAAAATTAAAAACGCCACTTTGGGCGTTTTGAATTTTTGGTTGTGCTGTCTGTGCAATTCGCAAGCCGAATTATTGGAAATCGGACAAGAGATTAATAGACTAAAATGTGTTGTTATGGAATAAATGTTTCAATATATTTCCATCCGTTTTCATCTAACACAAAATGAAAACATTGAGCATTTTGAATACCATCAACTTTATACCCACACGCCCAACATAGTGCACGTGTTACACCGCCATGTGAAGCAATAGCAATATTTTCATGATTGTCCGTTTTCACAATTTGTTCCAAGCAATTTTTTATAAGATTAAAATTATCATTTATTTGTTTTTTCTTTTCTTCATCTTCGACATCCCAAAACCAAAATATCGCTTCTTTCAATGCGTCATCAGTTATAATTTTAATATCAGTATCTTTTGTGATTGCAATTTTTGCAGTATCTATGGCACGTCTGTATGGACTGGAATAAACGACCTCTACACCTTTACCTTTGAAAAAATCAGATAATTTTTGTGCTTGTGCGATTCCTAAATCAGTTAGATACGCGTCTATACCAGTACCATATCTGATACCAACTTCATTTTCGTTGGTTTGACCATGTCTAAAAAAATAAAAATGCTTTTTCATAAACTAAATTATACCACAAAAAGTTCGAAAGTGGTAGGAAAATAGCAATATTTGAAAGCACAACTTTCGAACTCTGCGGAAATATTAGAAATCTAAACAAAAACCGATCTTTTTAGAACGGTTGTACATCTTGGGCGGTCGCAGCTGATTCCCTCGACTTCGTCTGCGGGGCATTCGTTAGCACTCAAACTTCACTTACGTTCGTTTTCGCATACTCATTGTCGAACCATGGCAACTGTCGTTGCATGATTGAACCATAACCCTCAATACAAAAAAATTAAAAACGCCACTTTGGGCGTTTTGAATTTTTGGTTGGGGCAGCTGGATTCGAACCAACACTAGCGGAGTCAGAGTCCGATGTTCTACCATTAAACTATGCCCCAATAACAAATGAATTATATAATAACTTTTTTTATTTTCAACCTATAATTCATAAGTCAAACAAGTCATAACAATTTATCTTTCTCTTGATAAATCATACTGACCCTTGATAAAACTTTTTGTTTTACGCATATCACGCAATGCGTTTTTTCTGGCCTTATCGTCTTGTACACGTTTACGTTTAACATTGATTTGATTTTTTGTTGTTTCTTTTTTTACTTCTGTCATAATTTTATTCCTTTACTTATTTATGCAGCAAAAAAGATAACAACATTTACAAGAAATATCAACAATAAAATTCCAATTATCTGCCATTTCTACAATACATACAAGTAAAAAAGTATTCTTCACAACGTTTGCCCATATCAAAAGAATCAATATTCCCCATAATCTGTTCATCTTGAAACATACCAGATTTAACCATTTCAAGCATTTTTACACATTTAGCATTTTTTGCTGCTTTTTTATTTATTTTATAAGACATTTTATAAACCTTTTTGTTAAAATCACAACCAAACAATAACACAAATAAATAATATGTCAACAAATGTTTTTTATCCAACATTATTCTTTTTCAATCAAAAAACCCCAATTTTGGGGTTTTTTTTAAAATTGCGTTTCAAATGACAATAAAAATCTACGCTCTTCATCATATTTATTCATTTTTAACGGCCAACCCCAAGAAAAATTCATTGGTCCCATTGGCGTATTCCAATAAATTCCAACACCCGCAGACGTACGCAAATCACCATCTATGTAATTATCACGTCCACCAAAAACATATTCTTCATGTGGTGGTTTACCCAACATCCCCCAATCAGTAAATATAAATCCTTTGACTTGATATTCATCTGGGATAAATACAGGAAAATTCAACTGAACAGAACCATTTACTTTCCACATTCCACCCAATGAATAATTACGATAATACCAATTACGACTGCCTACACCGGCAACATCAAAACCACGCAAACTTTCGCCCCCCAAGAAATAACGATATACACGCGATACATAATCATCTTGTAATGTCTGTAAATATCCAAATTCAACAGACGAACGTAATTGCCAACGATCTTCCAAGAATTTTACCATAGCAGTTATATCGCCACTATACCGCATATAATTTTCTGTACCACCAAATCCAGTATATGCAACCCCAAAATTTCCCACAACGCCAGTATGTGTATTTTGTTGGAAATTGGTATCCAAATTATAATATCTAAAATTTGTACCTAATGTGTACAACGTTGCATCATGCCAACCAGAAAATTGCAAATCATAATTTTGATCAAATGATGCTGACAAACGAACAGTTTGCGACCAATGATCCGTCAATTTCCATCCCAAACGACCAGCAATACTCAAAGAATCCCTATCATAACCAAAACCACCCAAATGTTTATAATTATACATCGTATACGACACATCAAATCCACCAGATAATTGACGCCCAAACATATACGGTTCTGTAAAACTAAACAATGCTTGCTTTTGATATTGTGCGATAGACCCCTTTATTTGCACAATTTGACCACGTCCCATAAAATTATTTTCAGTTATTCAGGCATCGACCATAAAACCATTAACATTTGACCACCCCAATCCCCCAGACAATTCGCCAGTTGGTTGTTCCTGTAATTTCACATCTAAATTCATCATATTGGCATCAGGTATACGTGTTGGCACCATTTGCACATCTTTGAAGAAACGTGTATGCATTAAATTTTGACGTCCCTCTTCGATTGTTTGTAACGAAAAAGGATCACCTTCACGCATAGGAAGAGATTGTTCTATAACGCTATCAAAAGTCCTGACATTTCCCAATATATTGATAGAATTTAAATAAATCCTATTTGTCTTTTGAATTTGAAACTTCAAATCTATTGTTTTATCAGAATCATTTTTTTGTGGTACAGGTTCCACAGATATAAACGCATAACCGTAATCTGCAACTTTACCACGCAATGCAGATATAGTTTCTTCGACCTTGTCCACATTATAAACATCACCCGATTCAATTTTCAAAATATCCTGCAATTCTTCATCAGACACATCATCAAAAGGATTATCAATAGAAATTTTACCATATTTATATTGTTCACCCTCTTCTATATTAAATACCACAGAATAATATTCACGGTCAGGTGTAAATGTACCAACCACATTTTTCACATTCGCATCAACATAACCATTTCGCAAATAAAATTGACGTATCATTTGCTGGTCATATTGAATTCTATCTTCATCAAAAACATCAAATTGTGTCAACACACGCCACCAAGCATGTTCGCGCGATAAAATTTCACCACGCAAAGTCCAATCACTAAAATTTTCATTTCCTGTAAAATCTATATCAGAAATCCATGTTGGATGACCTTCATCTATTTCAAACACAACATTTACACGATTATCATCCATATCTATCTTTTTAGGACTTACCTTTGTACCAAAATATCCCTTTCTTTGATACACAGTCAGTATTCGACTAACATCAGCACCAATCACAGATTCATCATATGAAGAACGTTCCGACAACCTAATTTCTTTTTTCAAATCATCTGTTGAAACTTCATCATTACCCTCTATGGTAACCAAATTTACAGTGGGTGCTTCCGTAGTTAGTATTTTCAAAACACTGCCAGACATAGATACATTTACTTTTGAAAAATAACCTGTTTCTTGCAATTTTTTAGCAATTTCATTTGTACGTTCAGTATTTACATTTTCACCAACACGCGTTCCCGCCAAAATCCGTATAGATTCAGCATCCATACGTTTATTACCACTAACATCTATACGCGACACAACTGTGGCATTGACAACACTTGTGCACAAAACCAAACTTGCAATTAAACAAGTAAAAACTACATTCTTTTTCATTTTAATTTAATCCTAAAACTCTCGCTAAATCGTTCCACATAGTCAACAAAAACAACCCAAATATCAAAATCCATCCACACAATATAGCAATTTCCATACCTTTGCCTTCCAATTTGCGACGAGTGATTGCTTCTATCACTAGAATCAATAAATATCCACCATCCAGCACCGGCAACGGCAACAAATTAACAATCGCCAAATTTACAGACAACAATGCAATTATAGATAACAAAGCAAAAAAACCAATCGACATTGCCTTGCCTGACACCTCTGCAATGGTAATAAACGACCCCAACTGCTTTGAAGACCGTTCACCTGTAACAATTTGCTTTAATACAATCAATAAATTTTTCGATTGATGATATGTTTCACGTGCACCAGAATACAATGCCCCACCAAAACCTTTCTTTCTAAATTCTGTTTTACTGCCATCTGCAATCAAGCCCCAACGTTCTGCAGGTGCCAATGTCACCTGAACCAATTCACCCCCACGCAACAAAGATACATTTGCATCACGTTTTGATGCTAATTCTTTTGCAATAATTAATTCACCCCAATTTGTGATTTTATCACCATCAATACGCACAATAACATCACCAGGTTTTACCCCAGCATCAAAAGCGATACTTTCCTGAATAACCTGACCAACAACGGGCAACTGAACATTTTTTGGTTGAAACAAAAAAATAGAAGAATACAAAACCCAAGCCAATATAAAATTCATAAATACACCAGCCGCGATAATAACAAACTGTTTCCATGCCGGTGCAGATAAATAATGTCCAACTTTTTTTTCTTTATCCAAAGACTTGTATTTTTTACGGTTAAACATATCTTCTTGACCATAAATAGACACATACCCCCCCAACGGCAAACAAGCAATTTGCCAAACAGTACCATGTTTATCGTGCCACTTGATAATCCCAGGTCCAAACCCAATAGAAAAAGTATTTACACGAACCCCAGCCCAACGTGCCGCCATAAAATGACCAAATTCATGCACAAAAACCACGACCCCCAAAACAATCAACAAAGCAACAATTGTCCAAACTATATGCATTTTACACCCTCTACCTTTATAACATCACGCACCATATTAACGGCAACACATAAATCCAACCATCAAATCTATCCAACATACCACCATGTCCTGGCAATAAATTTCCAAAATCTTTAATTTCCATTTTTCTTTTTATCCAACTCGCAGTTAAATCACCGTATTGCGACAACAAAGAAACACTTATTCCAATCCATAATAATTGTGGCATAAACTGACCCGCAAATAAAAATCCATACAATATAGACATCAAAGTCCCACATATGATACCCGAAATTTGACCAGTCCATGTTTTGTTTGCACTAATTTTCTGCCATAATTTATCGCCGCCAACAATTTTACCAAAAAACCACGCACCAACATCAGCCCCACAAATAATCATCAACAATAACAATATAATCAACGGATGTGCAGAAACATTGTACACCGCAAACATCATCAACACCAACAAAGCCAAAAACGAACAAAACTTTAACCAATTCCAATCTTGTACGAACACCTGTAATTTTGTCTTGAACAAGCAACGCACCATTTCAAAAATCATAATTGCAACAACCAACATTCCAACATACCTAACCGCATTTATACCAAATTTCCATTGCAACAAAGCAACAATCAAAGCAATTACAATCAACCCCCCAGCAACGACAATGCGTTTCAAAATTTCAGACATATTTACTTTCCTTACTTTCCAGAATAATTTTTTTTCTTTCCACCACCGAATCTTCTATTTCTTTTGGCAAATTCATCCAATGTTGCCTGCCATAATTTTTCATTACCAACCAAATCTGGCCAATGTTGCGGAACAAACATCAATTCAGCATACGCCAATTTCCATAACAAGAAATTAGAAATTCTATATTCATTACTCGTTCTAACCATTAAATCAATAGGTAATAAATCACCAGTATCTAAAAATGTTTCAAAAGTTTCACGTGTCACATGTTCACCAGCATCAATTGCAGCATTTACAGCATCAACTATTTCTGCCTGTCCACCATAATTCAAAGCAAACGCAACCGTTCCACCAGTATTTTCAGCAGATACATTTTCCAATTCATCACATAATTTCGCTAATTTTTCTGGCAATCTATCACGCGAACCAATAACCCTATAACGCAAATTTTTTTCAATCGCATGTTTCATATTTTTGCTAAGTTCTGAATAAAATAAATCCATTAAAAAATTAACTTCTTCATCAGACCTATTCCAATTTTCAGTTGAAAAAATAAAAAAAGTTATCGTTGAAACACCACGTGCCACATACCAATCAACCAATTTTTCAAAATTTGCAATCCCAGCCTTATGGCCCATCAAAGGTGGCAATCCTTTATTTTCCGCCCATCTACGATTACCATCACAAATAAAAGCAATATGCTGTGGAACCTTTACAGATTTTATGTCCGCCGGTTCATCTTTTTTAAATAATTTAAACATAACTATCAATCTCCTACAAAGACATAATATCAGATTCTTTCTGTTTTGCCAAGGCATCAACTTCTGCACCACGACTATCAAATACTTTTTGAATATCGTCTTCAAACTTACGTTGTTCATCTTCTGAAATTTCTTTATCGGTCACTGCACGTTTAATTTTACCCATTGCATCTTGTCTGATATTACGCATAGAAATTTTCGCTTCTTCGGCATATTTTCCAGAAACCTTTGTTAATTCACGACGTCTTTCTTCTGTAAGTGGTGGCATATTCATACGAATAACCGCCCCAGCAGTCATGGGATTTAATCCCAACCCCGAATCGCGAATAGCCTTTTCAATCGCACCAGCATTTGTAATATCCCAAACAGTCACCGTCAAAGTCTGATTATCTGGTGTAGAAACAGTGGCAACCTGATTTAATGGCATATCAGATCCATACACAGGAACACGAACACCATCCAACAAGTGTACAGACGCACGCCCCGTACGTAATCCAGCAAATTGCGTTTTCAAAACTTCAATAGTTTGTGCTGTTTTTTGTTCAACTTCTGACTTTAAAATTTGGTAATCCATAAAATTCTCCTTGTTGTTTTAACATAGATTAGCAAATAAATTTGACATTTGGCAAGAAGAAATATACAATAGGTAAAAGTAAGGGGTTGTAGCTCAGTTGGTAGAGCACTTGCATGGCATGCAAGGGGTCGTCAGTT
>CALCGS010000031.1 GCA_937901165.1 uncultured Alphaproteobacteria bacterium | reverse complement strand
AATGGGATTTCTGAAAGTCGTATAATGCCTGTTTTGTCTGAACGTAATTCTGATGGTTTATTGTTGCGTATAATATCGAATGAACAATTTGAAACACTTACAGAACAACAGAAAAATATATTTGGTGATGTTGTCAAGAAAAAGACATATAAAAGTATGTCATGGTAAGTTTTGGTAAAATTTTAAATCATTGTATTGATTTTTTATTTCCGCCATGTTGTGTAATGTGTGGTGAAAAAGTTTCTGAAAACGGTTTGTTGTGTGAAACTTGCTGGGCATCTTTTAATTGGATTGATGGCGAAAAGTGTTGTAAATGTGGTTATCCATTGTTATTTGGGTACGAAAGATTAGAATCTATGATGTGTCCTGTTTGTGCGTCTGGACAATGCGAATTAGATTGGATTCGTTCTGCGTGTGTTTATGATGAAGCGTCTAAAAATGTGATGTTGCCATTTAAGCATTGTGGAAAAACAGAATATTATAAATTTATGTCAAATGCTATGTTGTGGGCACTTCGTGATGTTGATTTATCTGATATAGATTTGATTATTCCTGTTCCTTTGGCGTGGCGCAGATTGTTTCATCGTGGTTATAATCAATCGGTTTTGTTGGCTCGTCCTATTTCCAAGGCGTTGGGAATAAAACTAGATTTGGGTTCGTTGCACAGGAAATATCGTCCGGATATGGGACATAAAAATTCGGTCCAGCGTGCTAAAAATATTAGCGGTGTTTTCACAGTTGTTCATCCTGAAAGATTGCGTGATAAAAATATTTTATTGGTTGATGATGTTATGACATCTGGTGCGACATTTAAAGAATTGCGTAAAGTGCTTTTAAAATCAGGTGTTCGGTCTGTTTGTGGTGTGACTTTTTGTAGGGTTGTCCGGGCGAGATAAAGATTTAACTATACTTGATTTTAAGTTTATTTGTTGTAAACTTATAAAAATACAAATCACATAACTTTGGACGAGGTGCACAATGAATATAGAATTGGGTAAAAATTTAGATACGCGTGAAACAGAAACTGCAACCCAGGCTTTTTGGGATAATAATAAATTTTGGGAAAATGATGTTCGTTCTGATAAAAAGTCTTTTTGTATGATGATGCCACCACCAAATGTGACGGGGCGTTTGCATATGGGACATGCGTTGGATAATGTTTTAACTGATATTGTGTGTCGTTATAAACGTATGTGTGGTTATGATGTTTTGTGGCAACCTGGTACAGACCATGCGTCAATTGCGACACAGTTATTGGTTGAACGTGATTTGTCCAAACGTGGAATAAATCCACATAGTTTATCCAAAGAAGAATTGTTGGATGTTGCTTGGAAGTGGAAAAATGACAAGGGTGGTCAAATCATAGAACAATTACACACTTTGGGTGTTACACCTGTTTGGGCGCGTGAAAGATTTACAATGGATGATGGTTTGTCCAAGGCGGTTACAAAGTTATTTGTAAAAATGTATAACGAGGGTTTAATTTATCGTGAAAGACGTTTGGTAAATTGGTGCCCAAAACAACAAACATCCGTTTCTGATTTAGAGGTTGAAACCCGTGAAGAACATGGAAAGTTTTATTACTTTAATTACCCATTGGTTGGGGGTGGTTATGTTGAAATTGCAACCACGCGACCTGAAACTTTATTTGGTGATAAAGCAATTGCAATTCATCCAGAAAATGAAAAATTAAAACATTTAATTGGTAAAAAGGCTATAATACCATTAACAAATATAGAAATTCCAATTATTGGTGATGTTCATGCCGACCCTGAAAAAGGAACTGGTGCGGTAAAAATAACACCTGCACACGATTTTGACGATTACGAGGTTGGGCTTCGTCATAATCTTGAACCTTTGTGCATATTGACAACAGATGCAAAATTAAATAATGCAGAAACCATACCGGAAAAATATCGTGGTATGGATAGATATGTTGCACGTAAGGCAATAATAGAAGATATAGAGGCTGCGGGATTATTGACCAAGGTTGAAGATAAAATAATTCCAACACCATATTCACAACGTGCCCAGGTTCCTGTTGAACCATATTTAACATATCAATGGTTTGTTGATGCGAAAAAGTTGGCTGAACCTGCAATCAAGGCTGTCGAAGAAGGTAAAATTAAATTTATGCCAGAACACAGATATAATTTATTTATGGCATGGATGCGTGAAATTCGTCCTTGGACAATATCTCGTCAATTATGGTGGGGACACAGAATACCTGCATGGTATGATATCGATGGAAATATTTACGTTGCTGAAACAGAATCGGATGCAATAAAACAATCTGGTGGTAAAACTTTGACGCGTGATAACGATGTACTGGATACATGGTTTTCATCATCGTTGTGGCCATTTTCTACACTTGGTTGGCCTGATGAAACACCAGAATTAAAAAAATATTATTCAACTGATTTGTTATACACTGCGGCTGACATTATATTCTTTTGGGTTGCGCGTATGGTAATGATGGGTATTTATGTAATGGGCGATGTTCCATTCAAAACTGTGAATTTCCATGGACTTGTTCGTGATTCCAAGGGACAAAAAATGTCCAAGACCAAGGGTAATGGTACAGACCCAATGGACGCTATTGATAAATTTGGTGTTGATGCATTGCGTTATTGGATTGCAACTGCACCAATTGGAACAGATTTAAGATACAGTGAAGATGAAATAAAACGTGGCAGTAAATTGTTAACCAAGTTATGGAATGTATCAAAATATGTTTTGATGAATTTGTCTGATTTTGATGTGAATACATCTAAAAAAGTTCCTGTCAAGGATAGACCAATAGAAGACAGATGGGTTTTGTCTGAATTAAACAAGGCTATCGCAGAAACAAGAAAGAATATGGATAAATATGATAACTTTAATTCACGCAGTGCGATTGATACATTTTTCTGGGATGTTTTATGTGATCAATATGTTGAATTTATCAAAGATAGATTTTGGTCGCCTGAAAAATATGGTGCAGAATCTAAATTGTCTGCCCAATGGACATTGTACGAAGTTTTGCGTAATGTAATTGGTTTGTATGCACCGTTTATACCATTTATTACTGAATTGTTGTGGCAAAAAATTTATAAAGACACAGAAGGTGGTGAAACATTGCATTTGACGCAATATCCTGATGTTAAACCGGAATGCGATACTGATGTTTCTGGAATGACAAGGGTTTTGGATGTTTTGAAACAAATTCGTGGATTGCGTACAGAACGCAAGGTTGGTAATGGTGCAAAGTTAGAAACATTGACTTTGCCTGCTGATATAGATGTGTCATTTCATGGCTTGATAAAATCCGCTGCACGTGCTAATAATATAATATCTGGTAAAGATATAGATTTTACACTTGTGGTGGGGGAAAACAAATAATGGCACAAAAATTAGTCGAAAAACGTGTTTTAAAGACATATCAATATGACCGGTATGATAATATTCGACCGGTTATGTTGATGAATGAATTACAAGGTATTGCAGACCGCAGTGCCGAAGAAATGGGTGGTGGTCGAACATATTGTAAATCGCGTGGTATTGCATGGGTTGTCACACATTATTATATTGATATTTTAGAAATGCCACGTGCAAATGAAGAATTGACTTTTTCAACTTGGTCCTCTGGGTCAGAGGGAATTCGTGCAATGCGTGATTTTACGATACATGGTTCTAACAATCGTTTAATGGTTCGTGCAACCAGTCAATGGGTTTTGTTGGATTTACAAACACGCAGGCCGTTACGATTAAAGGAAAATTTACAAAATTGGGATTATTTGCCAGAACGTGCATGGAATCGTGAGTTTACAAAATGTACAGATTTTAAGGCTGAAAAACAACATATATTCAAATGCCGTTATGATGATATTGATGCAAATCAACATATAAATAATGCTGTTTATGTGACTTGGGCAACTGAAAGTGTTGGATTTGAATATCGTAATACGCATAAATTGCGTGGTATTGAAATATATTTCGAACATGAAATTTCTGCCGACACGACAGAGGTTCAAATAGATGTCGCATTGGATGCACATAAAACAATGCATCGTATATGTGTAAATGGTGAAACCAAGGCGCACATAGTTTGTTTTTGGGATTAAAAATTATACGGTGAAAAAATGCTAAAAAAAATATTACTAATTGGTGAATTGTCTGATGCGTGTCATAAAGCATTGGACGTGGCAACAGAATCTGGTTTGATTTCTGGTTATGAAATTTACGATGAAAATAAAAATATAAATTTTGATGACAATTATATTTTAATGAAGGGTTATATTCATAGTGAAGATTTTTTACGTACTGTTATTTCGATTTCAAAATCTATATGTTTGCGTGATGGGTTGTCAAAGCCATTATTGACACATTGTGGTGTGTTTAGAAACGGTGATAAACAATTTATTTTAACAGATGCTGCGTGTATTACACAGCCAGATGATACGCAAAGAAAGGGTATTATTCGTAATGCGGCAAAATTATATTTTCAAATGAATCCATCAAAAAAAATTTGTAATGTTTCATTATTGTGTGCGGGTGGGGATACCAATGCCAAGGCAAATCCAGAATTATATTCTTGGTGGTGTGATAATAAGGACGAATTCGTATCGGATAATATAGATTTACGATTGGAACAATTGGATACAGCATTAAATTTGGATATTCGTAAATTCAAAGGACTTTCTGGTGATGTTGCAAATGTTGTGGTTTGTCCTGAAATAAATATGGGAAATTGTATTTGGAAATGTTTGACATCGCTTTCGAATGGTTGGGTATGTGCTGGAATATTAACTGGGGGACCAATACCTGTTGTGTTAAATTCGCGTGGCGATAGTGCGGAATCTATGTTGTATAGTATTCAAATTGCAACGGAAAAATAAAAAATATAAAAAAATAAAAAACGCCGAAAGGCGTTTTTTTAATTGATTGCAGATACAGCCAAACGTTTGCGGCCGCATGCACGACGACGATTCAAAACATCGCGTCCACTTTTTGTTGCCATCTTTTCACGAAAACCGTGTGTCTTAACACGACGGGTCTTAGATGGTTGATAAGTACGTTTTGTTGCCATAATTAAATCCTTTTGCCTAACTATTTAACCACACGTTTTATAAAAACGCAACAACTTTATTTAGATTTTGATTGAACAAGCCCTAATTTTTTTAATGCCTCTAAAATCAAAAGGTATGTAAACAATGCTACAAATAACTTATAAACAGGTAAAAACATTTTATCGGTTCCTTTGTTTGTCTTTTAAATTCTGTATTTTATCACAAATTTTAATAATATTTTTCGTGTTGCGAATGGATATTTTTGCTGCCAAAACATGAAGTTTTTGTTCTGGATGATTTTTTATAAATTCGGTATAAAAAATAATACAGTCGGCTAAAACTTTTTTTAAGTTATGCATATTCTATCCTCATTCATATTATAAATCGTACCACAAAGAATTATTTTGTCAAATCTAAAATAATGATATATTTTGTCGGCAAAAAAATCGATGAAACAATAGAAAAATATTGACCTGTTGATAAAAAATTTGCTATTCTAAACTTGTCATAAATAGGGGAAAATAAGTATGTCAGAAAATACAAATGAAATAAATGAAATCAAGGTTCCGCAATCTTCTTTGGAACATGAAATGCGGACCAGTTTTTTAGATTATGCAATGTCTGTAATTGTTGATCGTGCATTGCCTGACGTCAGGGATGGATGTAAACCGGTGCATCGTCGAATTTTATATGTTATGAACGATGTTGCACCTGCAACAAAATCGACTGTAAAATCTGCACGTATTGTTGGTGATGTTATGGGTAAATACCATCCACATGGTGATAGCTCTATATACGAGGCTATGGCCCGTATGGCCCAGGATTTTTCAATGGGCGAAACCTTGGTCCAAGGTCAGGGTAACTTTGGTTCGCGTGATGGTGATAAACCTGCTGCTATGCGTTATACAGAGGCACGTCTATCCAAACTTGGTGCATCTTTGATGGAAGATATGGAAAAAGATACTGTTGATTGGCAGCCGAACTTTGATGGTACATTACAAGAACCAATTGTTTTGCCAACAAAATTCCCTAATTTCTTGGTAAATGGTGGTTCTGGAATTGCTGTTGGTATGGCGACAAATGTTCCGACATATAATTTGGGTGAAGTTTGCAACGGTATTCTTGCAATTTTAGATAATCGTGAAATCTCTGATGATGAATTATTCAATATAATTCCTGGACCTGATTTTCCAACTGGGGCTATAATAATGGGGCGTGCCGGGGCGTACAAGGCACATACAACCGGTCGTGGTTCTATTATTGTTCGTGCAAAAACCCACATGGAAACTTTACACGATCATCAGGCAATCGTTGTTGATGAAATTCCTTACCAGGTGAACAAGGCACAAATGATTGTAAAAATTGCCGAACTTACCAAAGAAAAACGGATTGAGGGTATTTCGGAAATTCGTGATGAATCTTCCAAGGAGGGGTTGCGTATTGTTATTGAATTAAAACGTGATGCGATATTTGATGTTGTGTTAAATCATTTGTTTCAATATACAGAAATGCAAACGAATTTCCCTGTGAATATGATGGCGTTAAATCGTGGTCGTCCAATGTTATTTAATATTCGTGGTGTCTTGGACGCATTCATAGAATTTCGTGAAGAAGTAATTAGACGCAGAACAATATTTGATTTGAACAAGGCGCGTAATCGTGCGCATACTTTGTTGGGGTTGTCTGTTGCGGTTGGTAATTTGGATGAAGTGATTGAATTGATTAAATCCAGTTCGAATCCAGATGAAGCAAGAACGGCTTTGATATCACGTGGTTGGGCGGCATCTGATATACAATCATACATAGAATTGATTGCTGATCCAAATACAGAATACAAGGATGGGATGTTTTATATGTCCGAAGATCAAGCACGTGCAATCTTGGAATTGCAATTACATCGTTTGACTGGATTGGAACGTGAAAAATTGCATGCTGATTTGACAGATTTGGGTGCGCAAATCAAAGATTTGCTTGACATCTTGGGCAGTCATGAACGTATCATTCAAATCATACGTGAAGAAACTGCGGCTGTTCGTGATAACTGGTCATCAAAGCGTCGTACAGAAATATCTGATGCAGAAATTGATATTGATATTGAAGATTTAATCGCACGTGAAGATATGGTTGTGACTGTATCTAATACAGGTTATATTAAACGTGTTGCACTGGATACATATCGCGCACAAAAACGTGGTGGCAAGGGCAGAAATGCAATGACGACCAAGGATGATGATTATGTGGTTCAGGTGTTTGTTGCAAATACGCATACGCCATTACTGTTTTTCAGTTCCAAGGGTTTATGCTATAAAATCAAAACATATAAATTACCAGAAGCAACTGCATCGTCCAAGGGCCGTCCATTGGTGAATTTATTACCACTTGAAAAAGACGAAACAATTACTGCGATATTGCCGGTATCTGATGAAGATGTAAAACGTGTTCAAGAATCTGGCAAGGAACATTTCTTGATGTTTGCAACTGCATCTGGAGAGGTTCGTCGTAATCGTATGTCTGATTTTGATTCTATACGTGCAAACGGTAAAATTGCGATGAAATTGGATGAAGGCGACACATTGATTTCTGTATTGCCATGTAATGAAGACCAGGATGTATTTTTAACAACATATCGTGGTCGTTGCATCCGTTTCCCTGTTCCAGAAATTCGTGTTTTTGCGGGACGTAATTCTACTGGTGTTCGTGGTTTAACATTGGCCAAGGATGATAAAATAATTGGTATGGCGATGTTAAATCATGGTGAAACAGATGGTGCTGTTCGTGCTGCATACATAAAACAATCGCGTGCTTTGCGTCGTGCTGCAACTGGAATCGAAGAAGAAGCGGGTGCCGAAGAAGAAACGACAGATTTAGTTTTGGATTCTGTGCAAATGGAAAAAATGGCGGCAAACGAAGAATTTATTTTAACAATATCTGAAAATGGTTTTGGCAAAAGAACGAGTTCTTATGAATACCGCACAACACATCGTGGTGGAAATGGATTTACAAATATAAAACTTGGTGGTAAAAACACAGCGGTTGCTGGTTCGTTCCCTGTATCTGAAAATCACGACATAATAATGGTGACGGACGGTGGAAAAATAATTCGTACGCCTGTAAACGATGTAAGAATTGCGGGACGTAGCACTGCCGGGGTTACATTGTTCCGTACGGCTGAAAATGAAAAGGTTGTATCTGCAATATCTATTGTTTCAGATGATTCAGAAAATGCGGAAAGCCTTGAAACGGAAAATACAGAAATTGCTGAATAATGAATAAACAGGGTGTATACAATGGAAAATAAAACAGAATATTTTATATCAATCAATGATGTATCAAAACGTCTGGATGTTCCTGCATACACCTTGCGTTATTGGGAAAAGCAATTTCCAACTGCAATAAAACCAACAACTGGTGCGGGTGGGCGACGTTATTATCGTCAAGAAACGGTTGAAAATTTAATCGCCATCAAAGATTTGCTTTATAATCAAGGAATGACGATTGCTGGTGTGAAAAAGATATTACGCAACGGTGATTTTGCACAATATAAAACTGGAACAAATAATATGCCAGATGCACCATTACAAAAAAATTCTTTGCAAGAAATAGATGACGCATTATCTGTATTATATGAAATCAAAGGTTTGTTAAAGAATTAAAAAAAGTGCCGATTACGGCACTTTTTTATCTTTGTTTTTGAACCATTGAATCTATTGGTAAATATTTGTTGACGGAATCAGTTGGCAAACATTTGTTGATAGAATCTTTGGAATGTATGACAGAATCTTCATAATTATATTGTTTAAGCAAATCGTTATTTGCCTGACTATTTTTTACATATTCTGCTTTTATATTTTGAAATTCTGGAATACTAAAATTAGGTGCGTTTAATTCACCATTGTTGGTAATAAATTTTTGAACCAGAGTATCTTGTTTTTGTTTATAGTTGTCGATGATGATTTTTTGTTGCACAGAATCGTTATTAAATTGTTGTAAATGTTCATCACGTTGTTTATTCAAAGTGTCGATTTGTTTTTCGACATAACGTGCACCCCAAGCATTTTCAATTAAATCAAATTCTTTTAAGAAAGCATTTTGTGTGTTTTTAGAATCGTATTGTAATGCTTCGTAATATGCGCTTTCGCCCCACATCATATCCGCCAAACTATCAATATCAATAGAATCGGAAAAATCTATTTTTTGATAATATGGAGAAATTTTATTTTTAAAGTTTTGCTGAATAAAATCATAATCTAAATATTCCCAAAAAGTCGCTAAATCATTCAAAGAACCTTGGTTGGCCATAATTCTGGCATAAGAACAAGAATCCAAGAAAGTTAAATTGTTATATGAATTTGTTGCAAGCATACTTTTTAAATCGTCAATTTCTTTTTGTGAAAAGAAGTTGGATAATTGAAAATCTTTACCAATTCGTTCAGAATATTTATTATAAGCATTTTGATATAAACTGTCGTTTTTTTGTAAAAAATCCATTGGAGAATTTTCATTTGCATCAACAGTATATGTTTTATTTTGTTTTGATTTGTTTCTTGTTGATGCTTTTTTTATAGGTTCTTTTATATGTATTTCTTTTTTTGTGTTTATATCTTTATCTATAATTTTATTGTTTTTTTCGATTTTTGCACAAGTTGCAAAAAACACAGCAGCCACCAAAATAGCAAAAGAATATTTTTTTAAGTTGACCAAGTTTTTGTTTTTTTTCATTTTAACATCCTTGAACTATAAATAATTATAGTCGAAAAAATTTAAATGTCAACTTTTTGTAAAGCAAGAAATTAAAAATATTGAATTAACAAAAATGTGTTTTTGTAAAAAAATTAGACAAAACATGATATTTATTGTATAATTTAATTAAATAACAAGTATATAACAAGGAGTGAAAATATGGATAATTTTGGTAAAGCAACCGAAGAATTGCAAAAAATGCAAGAAAGTAAGAATCTTTTACGTTATTTGATTGTTAATAGTGAACCGGTTAATAGCACTGTTGCAAATGGTGCAGAATGTAAGTATATCTACGTTAAACCGGGAATGTATGATAATTTAATGAAAATTAGTAATATAGATTTTGTTCGTGAAATTTATGCTATAAATGGTATTAATTTAAAAAAACATATATCTCATTTGGATAATAAAGAGGAAGAAGTTTTGTATATTACGGCCGCTGATATATTAAAATTATCAGACGCTCAGGGTCGTTTTTTGTATGAAACTGCGCCAAGTTTTTCTCATCACCACAACAGGAATAGCCTTGCAATACAAATTGTTAATAATATTTACCATAGGCGTGAACAACAGGTCGATAAAACTAGAAAATAATGAAAACACAACCGGCAAACCGCCGGTTAAAAATTTAGTTGTGGTGCAACGGCCAACAATACTATTAATATAACGCAGGTTTATTTATTCGTATTTTTTTAATAAATCATACCATATTCGTGGTGCATCAACTTCATCAAAAAAAGTTTTAAGAAAGTTTATTAATATTTGATGTTTGTCATTTATATATTTACGACCAGGTTCTGTTAACGCCATGTCGCGCAAATGTAAACCTTTGTCAAATAAATGATTTACAACCGGACAACAAATAGGTTGTCTGTATGTTTTTGCATCTGTTTCACATGGCAACCAATTTGGATCAAAGAAAGGATCTTTTCTTTCAAGGCGATATTCAATACAACGTATTATACCAATAAATCCGGATGCATCAGCCATATCTGCATCAGAAACAATTTTACCTTCTATGCAATCTGGTGTAATACCTTGTAGTCTTTTGCTGTAACCGATTGTTTTGATAATGTTTATACATTTTTCACAAAAATCGTTGCTAAAATCAGTGTTGGCTAGTATTTTTCTTGTGTTTATTAATAAACGTTCAGATTCTTCACCAAATAATTTGTAATCATCACAATCATGCAATAGGGCTGTTGTGGCAACTAAATCACGATTTGCAGACGGAATATCGTTACAAAAATTCAAAGCCGTATTATAAACACGAAATACGTGTTTATCATCATGCCCATTAGAATTATTTTTAAGTAATTCAGAAACAGCGTTTTTTATATATTCAATACCAGTCATACACAAAACCTCTTCATTGCATCATTATCACAAAGATTAGATTCTTGCAATACATTTATAAGTGGTTCGAAAGTGCAAGATAGAAGTTAAAAATAGAAAAATTGACTTTCGAATTCTGTTGGGGTATTGCAAATTAAAACAAAAACTTAATAAAAAGTAAATTTTTTACCAGGGTTTTTTATAAAATAAACGCAAAATGTAAATACCGATTTAAGAAAAAATTCTGAAAAACAAAATATGAAATATTTTCTGTGCTTGTTCGTTGGGTTATTCTTCGTTTCTGACACACCCAGAACCATACAGAAACCATTAAACATTGACAATAAATTTCATGTGGATTCAAATCGTATTTTTTTGTCTTATATGTTATTTTATTTATGTGCAAGTATAAATAACGTATCTTTTTCATAGAACTAAATATTGGTAGTAATCAATCAAATATTTGAATATTACATTGCTTGGTTCAAAATTAAACACCAGAAAACTAACTTGCTTTTGCAATAAATTGTGATAAATTCAGGAAAAGACTAGCAAAGGATTGAATAATGATATTTAAAAGCGATGTTGAATTTAAGATTGGCACATTTGATACCCATAACACTAATGATGGTCATATTAGATATAGAGAAAGTGATACTTGTTTTGGGGAAAACCAAACTATAGAAAGTAAAGGACTCGAAAATCAAATAGAAGAAATAAAGATTTTTTGTAATAAAATTCCACATCTTTATCAACGCGATAAAAAAACATACAGCTTTGAATGTTACAGAAAAATATGCATCTATGAAGAAGGTGGAAAACAAGCACACGATTTTTATGATCCACAAAAATTTAAATTCATTATGTCAACAACTAATAAATTAATATACCCACAAGATGTTAAAAAGTTTATTTATCCTTATTCTAAAATTTACGATACAAATACACCTGTGTTCATTTTATCATCTGGTAAATGGTACCCTGATGAAATCTATTTTAACCTTAGACCACTAGATGAAAAAGATATTGTTGTTGATACAAATATATGTCAAATATACCCTAAAAATGCTGATTTTGGTACGATACCAAAGGGTTTAACAAATCTGTTGTTAAAGGGGAAAAATTGTATATTAAGATAGCAATAATGTAAAAACCCTGAATTACAGGGTTTTCTTTTTGCAATTATTTTCAAATCTGTGCAACACTATCAGAGTCTGATAAATTACACCACAAAGATGCGTCGCTTTATAATTATTATAATGTTTATATAAATCTGTTGCTATTTTTTTTTTAATACTATATTGTTTGTATGGACGGATAAAAAATAAGGATGCAAAAATGAAATATGATAATAATGGCAAAAACTATCTTATTGAAACAAAGTATAAAATTAATGATGGTACATTAGATTATCTAGTTCCATCCGATATTAAAAATGCAGCTGAGTTTGTAAAGTGGTTGGCAAAAAATAAATCCTTGAATCAAGATGGAACAAAATTGACTATTTATCGGTGTGATTATATAATTGATCCTGTTTTAGCGACAAAACAAGAACAGAAAAAACATTTGTTTGAAAGTTTAAACCATACAAATGATTCATTTAAATACAAAAAAGGTGTTGTCGGTAAAGAAACAACTCGTCAAGTGGTGTTATATGTATGCACAAAGGTTCCGTATAAATCAGATGCAATAGCATATTTTGAACAAAATGGTATTAAAGCCCCAAAAATGGATGATTGTAGTTCTGATGCTGTTATTATTCCATGGGTATATAATGCAAAAAAGATTGGTTTGATAGTTAATCCATTGGCTTCAAACGAGTATACGATTACTTATCCTGGATATGATGTGTTGAAACCAGAACAGGATGTTGTGGTGAATTTAAAAATTAAAGAAATATGGCCGAATAACAATAATAAAATTCCAGTCGCTTTACGTAAATTATTTGCAAGACAGAAATAATTGATTCACACATTTTGTCGACTGATTATACACCTTTTTCAAGTCTTTTTAAAGCATGTGAAAAAAACACACAAAAGAACTTTATGAAAGGTGTTTTTAATTTTTGTTTGTGCTGTCTGTGCAATTCGCGAGCCGAGTTGTTGGAAATCGGGCAAGAGATAAGTGGAAAAAATGATGGCAGATTATAGCCTTTTACAGCAGAAACAAAATTCCGTAGTTCGAAAGTGCTGATAAGAATACAAAAATTAAAAAATTGACTTTCGAACTCGCCAAATCCTTGTGTTTCAAATAAAAAATGCCCCAACGGGCATTTTTTTAATTTTGGTTGTGGTGTGTGGGCGAAACGCGAGTTGTTATCAATGTTAATAATATGTTGATTTTTATCGAACTTATATATATACTTTCCTTTAGATAATAGGGAGTGTGAGAGCAATTATATAGGTATATATTATGTCAGAACGTCCGGATTGGGAATTATTCTATCATAACATTTATGAATTGTTATATTATGTACAAGAAGTAAATACTCCAGATTTTTTTACTTTACATTGGAACTCCAATTCCTTACACAAAACTATTGTGACTCTTGAATCACCAGATTTCAGGAAATCCCACGAAGATTGGTTGCACGAAAGAATACAGGAAGATTCTGCATTAAGTGCATATTGGGAAAAATATTATAATCCTAAACTTTACAATAATGGTTTGCCACCGTATCCATATGAAATAGATGTTTTTTTAGAATGGAAATATTATGGTGGTGATAGGGCTACAAATGGTATTACGTTATTGCCTTCTGATACATATAAAACGATTGTGGAACGCGTGCTGAAAAAGTTTTCTTATATGATTTCTTCTCATTTGCGACAAGATTGGTTTTGCCTGCACACCCATGAACATAGAAAAGGGTTTGATGGGAGAATAAACGGACGTCTCAAATATAAAGCGTTGCAAGAACGCATTCGTAATACACAATCTGCTTTAAATAATTCCAGATAAAAGATTTTTATACTGTTAATGTTTCGCCCACACACCACAACCATAATGAACGATAAATATATTCAGAGCATGTTTTTATTGTGAATGTAGTGTTTTTATCAGTTCGAAAACAATATCTACTATTTGCAATGTATTAAAAAGTTCGAAAGTGCCAGATAGTAGTTAAAAATAGAAAAATTGACTTTCGAACTTTGCGGAAGAGTATTTGTTTTACTCTCTGGAATGCGCACGAGGCCTTGATAAACTATTTCCAAAAATGTCTTTTTGCGAATGCGTATCCGGAACCTGTTTTAAGATATTGTTCAAATTTTAATGCTGCATCTTTTGAGGTAAAAGCAAAGTAATTTACCAATTCCCATGGTTTATATTTTGCTGTGTGTATTGAATATCCTGCATTATGTTGCTTTAGCCGTTGTTTCAAATCATCTGTTTGACCGATGTATTTTTGTTCAGGGTGGGAAATGCTTTTTATAAGATATACATAAAACATTTAAATTTTATTCCTGTCCGCCTACGCCAAGGCTACGGTGGACACTACTTTGCGATAACTGCTCCGTCCGTGTGGCCCGCCACACGAAGCGTCGCAGGCGCGAAGTGTGGTTGTGGGGTGCTGGCAAAACGCGAGTTTATCTCCAATTATGTATTTCCTGGCTGTAATACATTATTTGCTTTTTCTTCATTTTCGCATAGGCTACTTCACATTGAGTTACTTCATCAACGACACCGTTTGTATCCATAACTAATATTGCCGACGATAAATTTATCTTTATACGTTGCGCATCAACTAAACGACCTATTTCTGAGGCTGTAAACATACCCCCCACAGGTGGATGTTTTATAAACGGAATAACTGGTGTTAAAACACAATATTTCCCAGAACAAGTCATTCGTTCAGCAAGATATGTGATTTCTGATTCCCACTTAAACGGGTCACCACATATTGTTATTATTGTAATTGTCATAATTTTTCCTTTGTTGGGCGCATTATAATATAATTATTTGTAAATACAATAATTTTTTATTTTAAAGTTGGTTCGAAAGTGTGTTTAAAAAGATAAAAAATCGAAATTTGACTTTCGAACTGATGAAAGGGTATTTGTTTTACTCTCTGGAATGCGTACGAGACCTTGATAAACAATAACCAACCGCAGGGCAAAAACTCTAATTAAAAATATCCGTTTTTGCGCGGTTGCTAATTGTTCATCTGCGTATTCGCCATGCGCTTCGCTCTGGCGTATCCGTGCGCCATGAAAATTAAAAAATACCCCGTTGGGGGTATTGTTTAATTTTGGTTGGGGCGCACGGATTCGAACCATGATAAAGAGAACCAAAATCTCTTGTCCTACCATTAGACGACACCCCAATAACTAAAAAACATAATGATTATATAAAAAAATTATTTATTTGCAAGATTTTTTATAAATTTTATCGTATTCAATGCGTACGGCTTGCATAAATTCGTTTTGGTCTGGGTATTTTGATTGAAAAATATTGCTAAAATCGTCAAAACGCACATCTTCCCAATCAAACACAGCCAATATTTTATTTGTTTTTTTATCTATCATAAAATTATCGTAAATATCCCCATGGTACCATCCGTACATGTATCCAGGTTTTGCATTTTTGTCGGTTTTATATTTGTATAACGATTTCGGGTCGTACATTCCAATTTCAAATAAAAATTTTGCAATACTATGCGCCCAATCGGGGGTCATTTCTTTTACAATTTTTGGTTTTATTTTTCTAATAGTTGTGCCGTTTATATATTCGTATCTGCGTACAAATTTGCCAGCGTATGGAAAAATTTCCATTTTGGGTATATACAGATGTGAAATTTTCCTAAATTCATCGGTTATAATCTTTTCACGTTCAAAAGATTCTTTATTCATTTTTCTAATTTGAAATTTATAAGCGTATTTATTGTTTACGCATGTGGTAAGTGCCAACCCACGATATCCAACAAAATGTTTAATCCTTATATGTTTGAATCCCGTGTTTTTGCGTATAAAATGCAAGTTATAAACGTTGTTAGTATTGCAAAAAGCCCGAACTGTATTACGATTCCTGGCACCTGGAATAATACCACATAACAAATTAGTAAAAAAATGTCTTATATTGAACATTGATACTTATGATAAACAAAAAATAGTTTTTTGCAAAAATAAATTTGCTATTTATTCAAAAATCTTTAATAATACAAACGTAAAATGCCCCCATCGTCTAGCGGTCCAGGACATCAGATTCTCATTCTGGCAACATGGGTTCGATTCCCATTGGGGGTGCCAAATTTTTATATTTTTTATTTGCGAATCGGGTCGTTTTTTAGATTGCAAATTTTTTTATGTAAAAATATAAAAAAATATTGCTTGAAATCCTAATAAAATATTATAGTATAATAATCATTAAACAGTTTAATGATTGAGTTCTGGGGTAAAAATGGCACGTAAAGAATTTATAAAACTTATGGAAGAAAACATCCGTATACTGGACTGTTTGGCGGATAGGATAAAGCGTGACCCATCACGTACGATCGGTTATACGCGTCAACAGTTGACGATATTGATTCGGTTATATGTTGGTGGGCGTGCATTATTAAAGGATATTGCGCGTCGGGAACAGGTTCCAACCCCAAATTTATGTATGCTGTTTAGAAAGTTGGAAAAAGATGGTTTGGTTGTTCGTGATATTGATGAAAATGATCGCAGAAATACATGGTACGATTTAAGTCCGCATGGGCGTGATGTTGCCATTGCCGCCAAGGATAGTATGTACAATGCAATAGAGGGTATATTTTCAACAATGTCGCGTGATGACGAACGTGATTTAATACAGAGTTTGAAAACCATGAATTCTGTGTTACGCAAGATGGAGGAAAAAAATGCGAAATAAAAAAATAATATTTGGTTTAATGTCTTTATTTTGTTTGTGTGCAAATGGTTATGCTTTGGATTTGACACTAGATGACACTGTGGCACGTATTGTTTCTGAATCTAATGATTTGAAAAAGGCAGATGCAAATGTTAAAAAGGCCCAGGCATCATTGGATGCTGCGAATGCAAATCGTTGGTTCAAGATTGATGCAAATGCAACATATATGAATATGTTAAATGTTGAACATTTGGGCAGTTCCCAAGGTATTGAATTACCACCTGAACTTGGTGGAATTTTGGGCAATGCATTGGATGCAGATATGAGCAATTTAGAAATTCCAGATAATATTTTTACGGCTGGTGTTTCAATCACACAACCTATTTATACATTTGGCAAAATAGGTAACGCGGTTGATAGTGTACGCAGTGCTATAAAAATGTCTGAAACATCACGTGAAATGACGCGTCGTGAAATTGTGTATAGTGCAACCGATATGTATTGGACTGCAAAAATGACGGATGAAATTGTTAAACTTGCCAAGAAAGATTTGAACAATGCGATTGCATCACGTGAACAGTTGACCAGTGCCGGTCGTGCAAACCGCAGTAATTTGGTTAAAATAGAATCAGATATTGCAACCAAAGAAATAAATCTATCTGATGCACGTTTTAATCGCGATACTGCACACAGAATGTTAAAGATATTTGCCGGTATTGATGTTGATGAAGAAATAAATTTAGTTGATGATTTTCCAAAAACTTTTTCAACTATGGAAATAAAGAAATTGGAAAAAACACCACAATGGGACGTTTTGAATCAACAGGTTATGATGTATGAATCCCAGGCTTCGTCAAAACGTGCAAATGCGTATCCTACACTTGCCGCCACGGGCAGTTATAGTTATTCATCAATGGCCAATGAAGCACGCCATATGTTTGATTCCAAGGGTGGACAAAACGCGTATTGGGGATTGGCTTTACAGGTTCCATTGTTTTCAGGTGGGTTAAATAAAGCAAATGCGACAGTAGATGCCATGAATGCAGAGGCTGCCCGTCAAGATTTAGAAAAATCAAAAAAGATTGTATCAGAACAATACAATAATGCGATAAAGCAATATAATCATTTGCGTGATAATTTGAAAAATTTAGAAAATGCGCGTGATTTGGCGGCCAAGGCATTTGAATATTCGCAACAAAGATTCAGTTCCGGACAAACATCTGCGGTTGAATTATCAGAGGTTGCATCTGGTTTATACCAACTGGATATGGCGTTATTAAATGCAAAATATAAAATTTTAATGTCTGCTGAATCTGTAAAAAAATTAGGTGAATAATATGAAAAACAAGAACAAAATAAAAAAGTTTATTTACATATTGTGTGGGCTGGGGCTGTTGTTATGGGTTTTATTTCGCGTATCTGTATTGGTTGCCCAAAATAGACAACAGGTTTTTAATGTTTCGCGTGATGTTGCAGAATCTGGTCGGCCTGTTTGGGTTATGCATGTTAAAAATGAATCTGACATATTGCGTGAACCTATAACAATCAAAGATAATCGTGCTTTGGTTTCTGGGGGTCGTGTTGGGTTATTTCGTGCCGGCGAAAAGATAGGTAACGGTGAAATTGTATCTGTATCTGCAAAAATAGACATAGATACAGGCATGTATGTTATAAAGACCAAAAATGTTCAAGATGGTTTACAATATGCGGAATATCGTCGCAATGGTTATTTTGTCCCGTCTTATTCTGTAAATAATGGCAAGGTTTTTATTTTACAAAACGGACTTGCGATAGCACGCGATGTGGTTGTTGCACGTCAAGATGCTGATAATGCATTGATAACCCAAGGTTTGGATGATGGTGATATTGTTATATTATCAGATGTCCAAGATGGTGAAAAAGTTCAAGAACAATTTCAAAAATAAAGGTGTACAGATATGTTAAAATTTTTTGTTCGCAGACCAATTACTACAATAATGTTTGTTTTATTTTGGGTTGTTCTTGGTATATATTCTTTTCCCAGAATGAATATAGAAAGAACGCCATCGCTTGATTTTCCGTATGTGACGGCATCTTTTGTTTATCCTGGTGCGGCACCCGCTGAAATAGAATCACAAGTATTAAAAAAGGCCGAAGACGCAATGTCCCAGGTTGCGGGATTAAAAAAATTGACATCCCAGGCATATGAAAATGGTGGTTATGTTATGGCTGAATTTAATTTGGGTGTAAATGTAAATGATAAAGCGTCTGAAGTAAAATCCAAGATAGATGCAATGTCATCTGAATTTCCAGATGATTTGAAACAACCTATCATAGAAAAATTAAATCCGTTGCAACAATCTGTGATTGATATTGCATTATCTGGTGCGTCATCTCGTGATTTATATGAATATGTTGATGATACTTTATCGAATAAAATTACTGGTGTGTCCGGCGTGGCGAGTGTTTCAATCTTTGGTGGTGAAAAACGTGCTGTGCGTATAGAAATGTCGCCAGATGAAATGTCTGCACGTGGTGTAACGATAATTGATATTGTATCTGCGCTGGGAAATAAAAACTTAAATGTTCCTGGTGGAAAAATAGAAACAGGTTCGGATTCTTCAAATGTTAGATTTGTCGGTGAATTTGCAAGTGTATCAGAAATTGAAAATTTGCAAATTGTCACTGCCGAAGGTCAAAATTTCAAATTGTCTGATGTTGCAAATGTTTACGATGCGGCACGCGATATAGAAAATGGTGCAAAATATAATGGTAATGACGTTGTGATTGCATCTGTGATAAAGGCATCTGATGGTAATGCAATAAAAATATCCAATGCATTAAGAAAACAAATGCCTGAATTTGAATCTGATTTGAAATCGCGTTTTCCAAATGCGACCATGGAAATTGTTGCTGATTCTTCAATTACAGTGGCTGATGATACATATGATACCATAAATGGAATTGTTTTGGGAATTGCACTGACTGTATTAATTTTGTTGATATTTACACGTAATTGGCGTTCAACTATTATTGCTGGTGTTGTGATACCTGCGTCTTTGGTTGCTGGATTCTTTTTTGCAGACCTCAGTGGTTTTACAATAAACGCAATGACTTTGTTGGCGTATTCTTCTGCACTTGGAACATTGGTATCAAACGCGATTATTTTGATAGAGGCATCATTACAAGAAATGCGTAATGGTAAAAAGCCCGAAGATGCCGCAATTGATGGAACTAAAAAAGTTGCCGTATCTGTGTTGGCTGGTGTTGGTACAAATGTGGTGGTGTTTTTACCGTTGGCATTTATGGGCGGTATTGTCGGTGAATTTATGGTTCAATTTGGTATGACGGTTGTGTATTTAACACTGTTGTCTTTATTATTCTCGTTCACATTGACACCTATGATGATTTCGAAAATTTTACGTTTGGTAAAGTCGCGTAAAAAACAAGAGACGCATGAAACAAAACAAAATACAGATATGCCACGTTTGCGTAAATGGTATGATATTCAATTTGCACATCCTGGACGTATTATATTGATGGCGGTTGTTATTTTGTTTGGTGCGGCAAGTTTAATGCGGTTTGTTGGAAATGAATTCCAACCATCAACTGATGCAAACGAAATAAATATAACCGCACGCGCACCTATGGGGGCGACATACGAAAAATCTTCAATGATTGCCAATCAGATAGATGAAACCCTGCGTTCTTTCCCAGAAGTATCTTCAACAACCGTAAAAATTGGGGAACGCGGTTTGCAGAATATTGCAGTAAAAGTAAAATTAGTAGATAGGGAAGATAGAAAACTATCTGATAAAAAACTGGCACAAAAAATTTTACCAGAATTGGCAAAAATACCAGATGTTGAAATTCAAATTCATGCAGGTGAGGCAATTGGCAGTGTATCATCTGATTTGGTTTTGAATATATCTGGTGAAAGCGATGAAAAACGTAATGCCTATGCAAATGAATTATTAAATCGTATAAATAATATACCCGAAGTACAAAGTGCTGTGTTGGCACAACAGACACCAAATAATGAAATTCGTTTTGTTCCAGACCAAGAACAAATGAGTGCTTGGGGAATTCAAAATTCTTATGCTGGTACTGTTTTGCGTACAGCATTATATGGAAACGATACATATAAATACAAAGAAAATGGCAAAGAATATCCAATTGTTTTGGAATTTGCACGTCCATTTAAAACAAATTCTATGTTTGAAAATGTTTATGTGAATTCACCCAAGGGAATGGTTGCGTTATCTGAATTGGGCGAAATACAAAAAGTTCCTGCAACACCAAATATATCCAGATTGGATAAAAATAGAATCACAGAAATTGATGTAAATATTGGAAAGTCTACAATGGGTCCTGTACAATCTAAAATAGAATTAGAAATTGCAGATATGGATTGGGAACCTGGATACGGGGTCAGTTTTGGTGGTATGTCTGAAACACAAAGTGAAACGACCAGTGAAATTGGTATGGCATTTTTATTGGCGACTGTTTTGACATTTATGTTATTGGCGGCGATTATGAATTCTTTAACGCATCCGTTTACGATTGCTACATCAATCGTAACCAGTTTTGCAGGTGTGTTTATATTGTTATTCTTGTCTGGTGCATCAATGAATGTTGGGGCTATGTTGGCATTTGTGATGTTGGTTGGATTGGTTGTGAACAATAATATTTTGGTTTTGGAACCAACAATCAAGAGAATACGTCAAGGTGAAAAAGCATATAATGTACTATGGGAAGAACTATTATCTAAAAAGAGTATGATTTTAATGACATCAATCGCTGTTATGGCGGGTATGTTGCCACAATTATGGTCTGCGGATGGTATGAAATCTGCGATGGCATCTGTAATGATTGGTGGGATGTTTGCAAGTTTGGTGTGGACATTTACATTGACACCTGCATTATTCTTTGCATTAGAAAATTTGCGTACAAAATTAAAAAGAAAAAAATAATGATAAAATGCGTTTCTGTTGAAACGCATTTTTATTGCGAATACAAAAAATATGTTTAATATAAAAATTGTTAAATTTTGTAAAAGGATTTTTTTATGTTACAGAAAATAAATGTTGTTGTTTTTGATTTTGATGGAACTTTGTCTTGGCCTGATTCTAATTTGGCATTTGGAAAATATTGTATTGGACGTTCTTGGCGTGCACGTTTATATATTCCTGTTATTGGCTTTGCGTTTTTACTGCGTTATTTTTATCGCAAGGGCATTTTTTGGCGTGAATTATCACGTGGTTTTGTAACCAATAAAATGATTTCGGAAAATATCAAGGGTTTTGCAAAATTGCACAAATTAAATCGCTTTGGTTGGGCACGCGAACAAATTGATAAAGAACGCAGTGCTGGTAACAAGGTTGTTTTAATCAGTGCATCGCCTGATTATTTAATAAAACCTTTGGTTGGTGATATAAAATTTGATGCGGTTTTGACATCAAAAATGCACGCAAATAAACCGTATAAATACGAATTTTTATGTTGGGATAAAAACAAGGTTGTTGCGTTGGATAAATGGGCAACAGAAAATAAATATATTCCGCATGTTGTTCGTTGCTATTCTGATAGTAAAACAGATTTGCCATTGATGGAAATTGCGGATGAACAGGTATGGATAAATCCAAAAACAGGAACCAGGGTATAGGTCTTTATAATAATTGCAAAGTGTAAAAAATATAGTATAATCCAAGGCATGAATATGACAACGGTATTTATAAGTTTGACAATTGGAATAATACTTGGTGTTATTATCGGGTATTTTATGTATCATCGTGGCGGAAACGATGGCGGTGTTGTTATTGATATGTTAAAAACAGAATTGTCAAATTTGCGTCGTGAAAATGTGCGTTTAATTGGTGAATGTGCTGGGGCGCGGGAAAAAATATCAACATTGGAAAATGTCCGTGGTGAAATGTTGCGTGAATTCAAAAACGTGTCATCTGAATTGTTGGACGCTACTCGTAAAAGTGCATTGGAAGAACAACAAAAAAATATGGGTATTACAATAACGCCTTTTCGGGAACAATTGGAAAAAATGAAAACAGATTTTGATGCCCAGATAAAAGACATGTTAAAAAATTCCACAGAAAATCGTGCATCCCTCGAAGAACAAATAAAAAATATGATGGAATCCAGTGGTGCGTTAAAGAAAGAAGCATCTGATTTAACAACTGCATTGCGTGGTAATAAAAAAGTACAGGGTAATTGGGGTGAAATTCAGGTTGAACGTTTATTTGAAATACTTGGTTGGGAACCTGGTGTCCAGTACGAGGCACAAAAACATTTATCTGACAATCACGATATACCTGATTATATTGTCCATATGCCTGGGGATAAACATTTTGTTGTTGATGCAAAAATGTCTTTGAATAGTTATATGGATTATTTGTCTTGTGAAGATTTGATTGAAAAAAATCGTTTGTGGAAATGTTTTGTTGACGCGACTAAAAAACATATTACAGAATTGGGTGATAAAAATTACAATCGTGTTGTTGATAAAAAATTTGACTATGTTTGTATGTTTATGCCATTGGAACACGCGTACATAGAGTTGATGAATCGTGACAAAGAAGATATTTATAAATATGCGTATGATAGGGGGGTGGTCATCGCAACACCGTCTTTATTACTTCCTATGTTGCGAACAATTGATACATTAATGCGTGTAGAAAAACAGAGCAAGAACGTTGAAAAAATTGTGGAATATGCTGAAAAATTATATGAAAAATATGCCGGTTTTACCGAAGATTATAAAAAAATAGGTACTGCATTGGATACAATACAAAATGCTTATAATGGTGGATTAAATAAATTATCTGATGGACGTGGTTCTATAAGTAGTTGGTTTGATAAAATAAAAAAGCAGGGTGGTTTATCTGTATCAAAAAATATTGCTTTACCGTATAAAGATGAAACAGGGGATGAAGATGAATAAATTGGAAATGAAACTATGTGGTGATTTGGCATTACGCAGTAAATGTGAACCTGTTGAAGATATAGATACAGAATTACTGTCTATAATGGACGAAATGGTTCAAATGATGCGTGTGCAAAATGGGGTTGGACTTGCAGCACCTCAGGTTGGGATATTAAAACGTTTTTTGGTAATGATGGACCCTGACACTGAACAAATTTTCAAAATGATAAACCCTGAAATAATTTCATTCAGTGAAAACAAGGTAAATTTAGAAGAAGGTTGTTTGTCCGTTCTTGGTTCCGATAATTTACCGGTATATGCACGTGTAAGTCGTCCTGAATCTGTGATTGTGTCATGGACAGATGAAAATGGTAAAAAATTACAGGCTGAAATGCATGGGGTTCCTGCGCGTATTGTACAACATGAAACAGACCATTTGAACGGTGTTTTGTTTGTTGATTATTTGTCTGGCGTGCGTCGCGAAATGGTTATGCGTAAAGTACGGAGACGTAAGTAAAATGCCACAGCAAACACGTAAAAAATTGATTTTAATGGGAACAAATGATTTTGTTGTTCCTGTTTTTGATTTTTTATCCAAGAATCACGATATAATATCTGTATTCACACGTGCGCCAAAACCTGTTGGACGTAAACACATATTAACACGTTCACCTGTTCATGATTGGGCGGTTGAAAATGGTATTTCTGTACACACGACTATACGTGAATTTAATATTGGTGATGCCGATTATGTATTTATAATGTCGTATGGTGTTTTATTATCTGATAATATATTATCAACTGGAAAATTTATAAACATTCACCCCAGTTCTTTACCAAAATATCGTGGTGCGTCACCAATAAGAACGGCATTATTAAATGGTGATACGGATATGGATGTATGTTTGATGCAGATTGTAAGTGAAATGGATGCGGGTGGTGTTTATTTGCGTAAAAATATAAACATAGACGAAAATGATACAAACAAAACATTGGAAAAGAAAGTATCACAAACATCCATAGAAATATTACAAGAATTTTTTGCTGATGATGATAAATTTTTCCCAGAACCGCAAATTGGTGAACCAACATATACACGAAAATTTACAGGTTCTGATGAAATAATAGATTGGACAAAAACGCCATATGAAATTCATAATTTAGTGCGTGCATTGGGTTGTGGACGAACCAAAATAAACGGCGTTGACGTCAAAATAGTTGAAACTGCTATAAAAAATAGTGGTTTAGAAATAATAAAAATACAGCCTGCTGGCAAAACGGTTATGGACTGGAAAAGTTTTGTAAATGGTTTGCATGGTGCTGAAATAAAATATGGGGAATAAAAAATGGAAGATAAAGAAAAAAGGCAATGTGGATTAAAAAACAAAGAAGTATATGTAAATGCACAAAATAATAATTGTTTATGTTTGCATTGTGATGGGTGTGATTCAAATAATAGAAAATGCGAATTTCCATGTATGCACGTATTTGAAAATATGAAAAAAAGAAGATGTAATTATTGTAAAGAAGTAAAGGTCAGATAATCCAATGTCCAGATATCGCGTGATTTTAGAATATGATGGTTCTGATTTAATAGGGTGGCAGGAAAATCACCAAGGTCCATCAGTACAATCATTGTTAAAAGAAGCGATACATAGTTTTTGTTCTGAAACGGTTGATGTTGTTGGTGCTGGACGTACGGATGCCGGTGTTCATGCGCTTGGTATGTGTGCACATTTTGATTTAATATCAAATCATGATGCCGAAACCGTAAAACGTGCATTAAATTTTTATTTAATAAATAAACCCGTTGCAGTTTTGTCTTGTGATATAGTGGATGATGATTTTAACGCACGTTTTTCATGTGTTGCACGTCATTATAAATATGTTGTTTTAAATCGTTCTGCACGTCCTGTGTTGGAAAACAAACGCGTATGGTGGGTTCCGCAAAGTTTAGATATTGAAAAAATGCGTACGTCTGCAAATAAATTGCTTGGTAAACACGATTTTACAAGTTTTCGTGCCAGCCAGTGCCAGGCAAAAAGTCCAATAAAAACATTGGATAAATGTGAAATTGTTTGCGATGGTGATTACATAGTATTTTATTTTTCTGCACGTTCCTTTTTGCATCACCAGGTAAGAAATATGGTCGGTACTTTGGTAGAAATAGGTTTGGGCAAAGATTTAAATATAGAAAAAATATTAAATGATAAAAACCGTAGTTCTGCCGGTGTTACTGCACCTGCGGATGGACTTTATTTTATTCGGGCTGATTACTAAACCAAATTCGATTTTTTTGTACGTATTTAATATGTTTATTTTTATAGATTACAAATCCATCGCGTAATATTTTGTGGTTGCATTTTTCAGATTGAATATCAAAATAAGAAACTATGTAATTTATATTATCGTCATTACATAATTCAACAATATTATTTTGTAATGGAACAAATTTTTGAATATACGCCAAAGTAAAATTATCAGATTTATAAATACAAACACCTTTTTTACATTTATGTCGAATATTTGTTTCGCTGGGTTTTTCATTGTTTAATTTTCTAAAAGCATCAAAAGCAAAATAATGATTAGATGCCTTTGCTTTATTAAATTCTAATTTTCCGTTAAAAACGAAACCAACTAATTCGTGGTCTGGTGTTGCATAAAATACAGGTTTGTCTGTTGCTACAATTATACCGATTCCAATAACAGAAAATATAATACAAGCGTATAAATTTGCGTTTTTATAAATAAAAGATTTAGAATCTTTGATTGGGATAATAAAAATCAAACATGCCAAAGCAAAAACAAAGAAAAATATTGCACTATTATTTATGTATGGAAATGTTAAATTTGCGGACGGCAACCCAGAAATAAATTTAGCAATATCAAAAGAAAAATTGTAAACATATTCTGCAATATTTAGTAAAAAGTTTTGATTAAATAATAACGCAAAAATAGTTCCGATAATAACAATCGGCATAATAAGAATTGAAAATATAGGTAATAAAATTAAATTTCCAACAATCCCATAAATTGGCAAACTATTAAAATTAGAAATTATAAATGGCATTGTAAATAATGTCGCAATCAAAGTTGTCATCAAAGTTTTGTAAATTGTATTTAAGAAACTTTTTCCCATATTATTTTTATTGTTCCAAAACCAAACAATTCCAAAAATAGCCGCAAAAGATAATTGGAAACCTGCCTGTGAAATAAAACTTGGGTTAAATAAAAATAGCACAAGAAAAGCAATAGAAATATTCCGTAAAGAAAAAGATTTTCTGCCGATAAATAGTGCGACAAACACTAAACTCGTCATAATAAATGCTCTGATTGTTGCAACACCAATACCTGATAATAAAACATAAACCAGTAATCCAATCCACGCACAAATCATTGCTGGAATTTTTGCAGGTATTCGTTTTGTTATGTATGGAATGCATCTAAAAATAGAATAAAATAATATAATCAGCCATCCGCCAACCAACGTCATATGAAATCCGCTGATTGACCAAACGTGTCCAACACCTGCGGTTGTCCAAATTTGTTGGTCTTGCGGGCTCAGGCTGTTTTTATACCCCAACACTAAACCATCTGTTAAAAAAGATTTTGATTTGTTATGCACATTTTCGCGTATTTTTTCAAAAGATGTATTCGTTGATTCATTTACAATATTGTAATCTTTGACATAACCTGTAGCGGTTATTTTGTGAAAGTAAGCCCAACGTGCAAAATCAAAAGCACCAACTGTTTCTGGGCCAGATATTTGAAACAGTGCGGCATTGAAATTTACAGTATCACCAACATTTATTTCAGATTTAGCATCGCCACTAATTCTTACTTTTACTGGTTTTGTGGTATCCATATCCAGTTCGTCAGGGGCAATTTCCACAATATATCTAACTTTATCATTATGAAATTCGATATTTTTGATATTTCCTGTAAAATTTATGTCACGTAAATCGTGTTTAAGCATTGGGGTTTGAACACAGTGTGTAAAAGCGATTGTATAAACAAATCCAAATAAAACCGCGATTGGCACTTTGAAAAATATATTTACGTGTTTGATAAATAACAGAATTCCAAAAATACAAGACAGTAAAATAGGATATGGTATTGTGGGTTCTGTTGGTAATACAAAATAAATCGTTGCACCAAAAGAAAACAACAAAGGCAACCACAATAAAAAATTATCAAATTGCTGTTTAAGGAACTTTATCATATAAAAAGTATAGAAATTTATTTCCCAAAAATAAAGCCAGAATCTGCACTTATTTTTATAATTTCATCAATGTTATCGTCTGGGCTGGTATGTTGGCGAATTGTTTTGCCACATTTTGTACATTTGTGAATAATTATATACCTATCACCATCAGGCATGGCGGATATTGGCTTCATCATACCACAACATTCGGACATCCTATCCCCAGGATTATTATCAACATGCTTTGACCATAGGCATTTTGGACAATGGTTTGTATAACCGTTGCCATGAACAACTGCGCCACAATTGGCGCAGTTAAAATCTTCAATGTTTTTTGTGAATTTTTTCATAAAAATTATATACCCAAAGCATCACGATACATTTTTGTTAATTCGTCCGCTTCGTCTAATTCATCTGGGTCCAACTTTCTTAAACGTATCATTTGTCTGATATACTTTGGGTCATATCCGGCAGATTTTGCTTCGCTATAAATTTCCTTGATATCGGCAGCAATATTAGCGGTTTCTTCGTTTAATTTTTCAATACGTTCAATAATAGAAATTAATTGTTGGTTGTCAATAGCACCATGATTTGCGTTTTTCATATATTATTTCCCCTTGTTAAACCTTTGATAATATGATATACCATAAAAAGGAAAAATCAACCAAAAGTGAAAGAAATGTATAAATACACAAAAATAACGGCATCTATTGGGCCAAAATCAGAAAACAAAGAAACAATCACAAAAATGATAATGGGGGGTGTAAACGCATTTCGTTTGAATTTTAGTCATGATACCGGTGATGTTCAAGGTGCCAAGATTGATTTAATTCGTTCTGTATCACAAAAATTACAAATGCCTGTATCAATAATTATTGATTTGCAGGGGCCAAAACATCGTATCGGTAATTTCAGAACCGAAGATAAATATAAACTTGTAATTGGTCAAACTTTTACTTTTGATAACGATGAAACACCTGGTGATTCGACGCGTGTTCAATTACCACATCCTGATGTTATACAATCTCTAAAATCTGGTGATAGAATATTGTTAAATGATGGCAAAATAGAAATGCAGGTGATAGATGCGCATCCAAATAAAATAGTTGCAACTGTTGTTCGTGGTACTGAAATATGGTCGCGTCGTGGATTTAATTTGCCTGATACATTTGTTGATGCACCTGTTTTAACTGACAAAGATAGGCAAGATTTAGAATATGCAATAACAAAAAATCCTGATTGGGTTGCGGTGTCATTTGTTCAGTCTGCGGATGATATATCGTATGTTCGTGATTTTATAAATGCACGTACATCGCATCCAATTAAAATAATTGCAAAAATAGAACGTCCGCATGCTGTTGAACATATTGCTGAAATTGCATCTGTGGCTGATGGTATAATGATTGCGCGTGGTGATTTGGCGGTTGAAATGCCGTTTGAACAAGTGCCTGCGATATCGCGTAATATAATACGTGTGTGCAGACAATTAAACAAACCTGTTATAATGGCAACACAAATGTTGGCATCTATGGTTGACGGTGAATTTCCAACACGTGCAGAAATATCAGATGTTGCAAATGCGGCTTATTTGCGTGCTGATTCAACAATGACATCCGAAGAAACAACAATTGGTGTAAATCCTGTTCATGTTATAGATACAATGGCAAAAATTTTATCTTATGCTGACGCGGACACGATTGCAAATCCGTATGATTGGTCGCGTATGGAAAATGTGCCTGAAAATAATTGGTCGCGTTCTGTTTCGTCTATGGCATATTTGAACAAGGCGTCTGCGATTGTTGTTTTTGACAAGGATGGTATTGCAACCACAGAAATTGCGTGTCGTCGTCCTGATATTCCAATAATATCGGTTTGTCGTGATTCGACTGTTGCGAATCAG
Source organism: uncultured Alphaproteobacteria bacterium (assembly GCA_937901165.1). Lineage (GTDB taxonomy): Bacteria > Pseudomonadota > Alphaproteobacteria > Rs-D84 > Rs-D84 > Enterousia. The sequence continues at coordinate 4,924 of CALCGS010000031.1, read as the reverse complement.
TTGTGTTTGGTTCGCGGGGTGACAACGATATATGACCCTGAATTATTTGGTATGCGTGATGGTTTTGGCGCGGCACATAGGTTTGGAATCAATATGGGGTTGGTTGTCATAGTTGATGATGGAAAAATAAGTTTGCGTTCTTGTTGTTAAAAATATATTGACCGGCAAATGATTTTTTCGCTAACATAAAATACGTTATGAAAGTGAGAAAAATATTATTTATTTTGCCGTTTTTTTTTGTATGTGCATTTGCGTACGGTGCACCTTATCGTGCTGCGCTGGTTGCCGATATGGATAGTGGTCGTGTTTTATATTCTGAAAATTCTAATGTATCAAATTATCCGGCCAGTTTAACAAAAATAATGACATTGTATTTAACATTTGATGCACTGGAACATAACAGGTTGCACTTGGACGATTATTTAATTGTTTCGCAAAGTGCTGCAAATGCTGAGCCTGTAAAACTTGGCTTAAAGGCTGGCAGTAAAATAAAGGTTGAAGATGCAATCAAGGCGGTTGCGGTGCATAGTGCAAATGATGTTGCACGTGTGTTGGCTGAAAATTTAAAGGGCGGTAAAGAGGGAAACTTTGCAGAGTTAATGACACGTGTCGCGTCAGAAATTGGTCTGTCGAATACGAATTTTGAAAATTCGTCTGGGTTGCCTAATGATGACCATTTATCAACCGCACGTGATATTGCATTGATGTCAATGGCGGTGTATAAACACTTTCCGCAATATTGGAAATATTTTGGTATAAAGTCTTGGACATACGATGGAAAAACATATACAAATGGGAATCGTTTGCTGTCTTCGTATGCGGGATGCGACGGTATGAAGACAGGTTTTACAAATAAATCAAAATATTCTTTGGTGGCAACGGCAATTCGTGATAATCATCACTTGGTTGCGGTTGTTATGGGTGCCCAGGACAAGGATGTGCGTGCGTCTGTTGCAACAAATATGTTAAATCGTGGTTTCAAAATACTTGCGGATGGTTCGGATTCTATTGTGGTAAAAACGCCGGTTGGTATAAATGAAAACAAGCCGATGGTAAAACATACTGAAACACCTGGTATGAAACAAACAGTTGAAATAAAAACTGCCCAAAAAACAACTGGGGGGACTGGAATTCAGTTTGGTGCATTTTCATCTTATGATGCTGCTTTGCGTCAGGTTGATAATGTAAAAAAATCTTTGGGTGTTACTCCAACCATAGAACAGGCGAATTCTTTATATCGTGTACGGTTGTACGGTATATCATCAGAACAGGCAAATAAATTAAAAATAAATGCTGGAAATGTTGGCATAGATAGTTTTATATTTCATTAAACGGTAAATTTTTATGAATTCACAGATAGAAAAATTAGTAAAGTTATTTGCAAAATTGCCACGTGTCGGTTCTCGTGCGGCCAGCAGAATAGTTCTTGCATTATTACAGGATAAAACAGGTCGTGCAGAATTATTGGCGAATGCATTGCTTACAACATCGCAAACAATTCATCCTTGTGGTATATGTGGTGTTTTGACTGACGGTGATGTGTGTGAATTTTGTTCGGATGAATCGCGCAATATTGGCGTATTATGCGTTGTGCGTGATATGTCGGACGTTTGGACTTTAGAAAAATCAAATGTTTTTCGTGGTCGTTATCATATTATTGGTGGGCTTTTGTCGGGTACAAATGGAATAACGCCGGATGATTTGAATATATCAGAATTGATAAATCGTATTGATACAGAAAAAATATCTGAAATAATATTTGCACTACCGAACACCATCGAAGGAAAAACAACTGCAAATTATGTTATTGCGTGTATTGGTGATGATAGGGGCATAACATTTACTGAATTGGCATCTGGGGTACCTTTGGGTGGTGATTTGGATTATTTGGACGATGGCACTTTAAGTTTGGCGTTTGGGGGGCGTAAAAAATTATGATTGATGATGTAAAAAATTTACCACCTGTATCTGTGATGTTGCATGAATCTGGAATGTGTGCCAAGAAAAAATTCGGTCAAAATTTTTTATTTGATTTGAATTTAACATGTCGTATTGCTCGCAGTGTTCCTGATATTGATAGTGTTCCAGTGATAGAGGTTGGACCCGGTCCTGGTGGGCTTACACGGGCATTATTGATGTCTGGGGCATGTCGTGTTGTTGCCATAGAAAAAGATACTGATGCCAATAAAATTTTATCACAAATAATAGATGCATCAAATAACAGGTTGACGGTAATATACGATGATGCGTTGCGTGTTGATTTTTCGAAATTTGGTATAAATGAATATTCAATATGTTCAAATTTACCATATAATGTTGGTACGGAATTATTGATAAATTGGTTGCATAAAATTGCAAATGGCGAAAAAATAAAATCGTTAACATTAATGTTTCAGCGCGAGGTTGCAGATAGAATCGTTGCAACTGAAAATTCGCCCAGTTATGGACGGTTATCTGTATTGGCATCTTTGCTAACAGATGCGCGGATTTTATTTAATGTTCCAAACACTGCATTTTCGCCAATGCCCAAGGTTCAATCTGCGGTTGTTCAGTTGATACCGAACCAGGAAAAAATAAACCGCATATCTGACATTTCAAACATAGAAAAAATAACATCTAAATTATTTGGCACGCGTCGTAAAATGATACGCGGAATAATACCAAATGTTGATTGGACTGAATTTGGTTTAAGCGGAACAGAACGTGCTGAAAATTTATCGCCTGACAAATTTATAGAACTTGCAAAAAAATTGTTGATATAGGTTTTATAAATTTACTATACTATTTTTGAACAGAGGAGAGAGAGGGCCCACATCATGACAACACTATCTGTATTATTATTTTTAGCAATTATATTTGCATTGGTTTTTTTGTTTAGAATTGCCAAAATTGGTGCGCTGGTTGCGTTTTTATTGGCTGGATTATTATCTGGACCGTATGTACTAAATTTATTTGAATTGAATAGTGCGTGGCAAATGTTGGGTGATTTGGGAATTTTATTTTTGTGGTTCAGTATTGGTTTGGGAATAAGTTTATCGCGTCTGTGGACAATGCGTAAGACGGTTGTTGGATTTGGTGCGGCTCAGGTTTTAATGGTTGCTGTAATGTTGTTTCCGTTTTTATTTGAATTTACATCGTGGGGGGTAATGGGGGCGGTAATGGTTTCATTGTTGCTTGCAATGTCCAGTACATCCGAAGATTTACAATTATTGACATCCCGGAATCAGTTAAATACTTGTGTTGGTCGTCAAAGTTTTTCTGTTTTGTTATTCCAAGATTTATTATCTGTTCCATTACTTGCGATGTTGCCTGTATTTGCTGGAAAATCATTTAATCTGGGGGCGACATTGGTTGATGTTTTGGTTTTGTCGTTGGTGTTGATTGTTGGCATTGTAATTGTTGGACGTTTTATATTGAATCCTTTATTACGTCAGGTTTCTAAATTAAAATCCAAAGAAGCATTTTTACTTACCATATTATTAAACATAGTATTATGGTCGGTTGTAATGAATTGGTTGGGTTTGCCAACTGGACTTGGGGCATTTTTGGCGGGTATGCTGATGTCTGAAACAATATACCGTCATCAAATATCTGCGGAAATAAGTCCGTATGCAACATTATTCTTGGCATTTTTCTTTATTGTTTTAGGAATGGGAATAAACTTACCATTATTACTGGATAAATGGTATTTTGTATTGGCTGGCGTACTGGTTTTGGTTGCTATAAAGTTTTTTGCGATATTTATGGTTTGTCGCGTGCGTCATACATCTGTATCTGATTCATTTTTTATATCATTATTATTGGCCCAGGGTGGTGAATTTGGACTATTGATGTTGCAAATGATGCGAACAAATGGAATTGATGCAATCCCAGTAATTGACCAAGAAATATTGATTGCTGTAATTGTATTATCCATTATGCTGACACCAATATTGATTGCGATATATGATGCGTTGCAACGCAATGGTTATTTATCTAGATTTACAAACACATCTAACTTGAAAAAATCAAATGGTGATGCACCTGTTGTTTTGATATGTGGTTTTGGTCGGGTTGGACAAATTGTTGCAAAATTATTGCGCGCAAAAAACATACCGTATATCGCCATTGACAGCAGTGTCAGTTCTGTTATGTTGGGACGTGAACGTGGATATAACACAGTATATGGGGATGTTACAAATTTAGAAGTCTTGCATGAATTTGGATTGGGTTCATCGAAAACACGTGCGGCGGTTATTGCATTGGATAATGTTGATACTGCAACGCGTGCGATACAAACAATAAAAATAGTAAGTCCGCGTATGAAAATATTTGCCCGTGCGCGTAATTTATCAGATTCCACAGAATTGATGAAATTCGGTGCGACTAAGGTTTTCCCTGAAACAATAGAATCATCATTTTTCTTGTCGTACGGATTACTGGAATATTTAGGAATCAGTGATTCTCAAATAGAAAATCTATTGGGCGAAATGCGTTCTGATAATTATCGGGGTTTGAATAACGACATTTCCCACGAAGACAGAAAATAAAATTTCCGCCAAAATGGCGGATTTTTTATATTATAATTTATTTTATTATAAAAAAGCACCAAAAAATACAATGGTTTCAACGATTTAATATATAAAAAAACTTGGTTTTTTTGTACCCCCTGGGGCAATTTTGATAAGTTTATAAAAATCGCCAGATAGTGCAGAAATCCAGGATAAAATAACAATTTTATAAAAATGAAAATTTATCAAAAAAAGGGTTGGACAAAAACTAAGGTTTTTGCTACACTATTTACATAGGAAAAAAAAGCACCAAGGAAAGGGGGAAAAATCAATGTTTTATAAAAAAATATTCCTGACATCGGGAATGATAATGGCGATTACAACATTGTCTGCAATTGCTGATGACGTTTATAATGACGATATTGCGGGGCAAT
>CALCGS010000030.1 GCA_937901165.1 uncultured Alphaproteobacteria bacterium | reverse complement strand
AGAACAATGAAAACACAGGTAACGATAAATAAACCGACAAATAAATTTACCGATAAAGACGTAGAGTTATTATTGAATAACTTGCGTGATACATATCGAAAGGCAAGTGATAATGCCAAGAAAATCATTAGCATGTCATTTCGCAATGTGTTGTATGTGATTTCTGAATCCAGACCAGCAGATTTTGTATCAAAATCCGCACAGAAAATTTGGGATAAATCCGTGATACATGGCGAATTGCATAATTTATTGGTGTCGAAAAAACGCGCAATCCAAAAAGATTACCCCGAATTAAAAGAGTTGTTGTTGGAACACTGTGTTCCGTTATCTGAATTGTTTCATGCCTTTATGGATGACGAAAAAAGTGTTAAATATGTTTTGAATAATTTGAAAACCGCTTGGATTACCAAAGCTGAAAATACCAGATTAAACAAAACTTATCGTTCAAATCGACAAGATTGGAAAACATGTTATGCCGAATGCAAAATAGAATTGGAAAAATAATATGACAGCAACAAAAACATCTTTGCCGGAATATGTTTTAGATGAAAATCATTTCAAAGATTTCGAATATGACTTCGATTATTGCATTATTCATCGTGAAAACGATACCGACTATTTCAATGGAACAGTGGCTAGTGCATTAGGCGAATATAATGTGTTCAAAGACGATGAAAGTTTAACATATTTTATTGCGATGTTGGTGCAATCAAAAATACTAATTGCTGTTGTTATTTGTCCGCCTGGACCAGATAGTAAAAGAATTATGAAATTGCCATATTGCAAAAACGATAGTTATTTACAACTTGAAAATGCAAATCTTATTCCTCAGATAAAGACTGTAGACAAAACCAGGATTTTCAGTGCGTTTTTATCCGTGCGTGAAATCAATAAAGTGCCTGCAAATAACACGTTTTTATATATTGATTTTGAAACAGTGTTCAAATGGATAAAAAAGCATCGTACAGATATAGATATGATTGCGTTTGATATATTTTCTAAATATAAATATTCATATTATATAAGCTGTGATGATTTTATAAAACAAATCAATCAAATTAAAAGACTCGCAAAATCGTATACCGGTAAAAACTATGTCCGTGATTTATATAAAATATGCCTGCAAAAACATATGCCAAAATAAAGGCCGGGATTTTACACGGTGTTTATTTATAAGCCAATAATTTTTGCCCATATGAAATAGCCTGTGTCAAAGAATCAACCTGATCTTTATATTTACTGTTTGGAAAACAGAGTAATTCTTTCTTAAATATATCCCACCAATGTTCTTTACCAGGGAACCCGTCTGGCGGAAATAATAATTGCCCACATTCTATATACGGAGTAATGCCATATAAACGCGTAACTTTGTCGCCTTCTGGTTTTATTGGTTCTATATTTAGTTTATAACCATTATCATCGTGCATTGTTTTTAACAAATCAATTAATGGTGTTCCACTCGCAGCATCTTCTATTAATAATGTTGGTGTAATAATGGCTTGGTTTTTATACGTATTATACATATCAATGATATTTGTTACTAACTCTGTGAAACCTATTCTTAAACGGGTAACATTTACCAAATAATATTTGCGATTTTTTAGCAACAAAACGACGGAACATGCTGTATAAGCATTATTGTCACCAGTCTTATTGGCTGTATCAAAACTAAGAAATATTCTTGATACATCATACGGTGATATAGTTGCGTTTGGGAAATATTGTAACCATTCTTCCTTTACAATACCACCGCCAATGGGACACGGTTCTTGCTGATATTGAGATTCCCACACATATGTCCCTAATTCTTGTTTTAAATCTAAACACTTTTTCAGACCGGTATAGTTTTTGTGCAAAACATCCCCTTTGTGCCGGACAAATGTTTTATTTCCAACTTGCCATTTTTCTTCTGTGGTAGCAATCATCGGCATTACAATATGTTCCCATTTATCAGGTTCTTTATCTAACAAATATCCGGTTAAATCATCTTCGTGAATCCGCTGCATAATTAAAATGATGCTGCCATTTTCTTGATCATCAAGACGACTTAACAATGTCCCTGTATACCATTCTTGAACTTTTTTAAGTGCATTTTCACTGCCCATATCAGTGGTTTTCATAGGGTCGTCTATGATTATTATATTCCCCCCACGTCCTGTCAAAGAACCCTCCACAGATGTTGCAAACCGAACTCCGCGAGAAATGGTTTTAAAATCTGTTGCAGCTGCTTGTTCGTTTGCGATTATGCTTTTTGGGAACAAGGCTTTGTACCATTCTGATTGCATAATGCGTTTACAATCGCGTGCAAAGGTTTCTGATAATTCAGATGAATATGATGCGCTGACTATTTTTTCTTTTGGGTTGTGACCTAATACCCACGCAGTAAAAGCAACATTTACAATTTGTGATTTAAGACTTCGTGGTGGAACATTTATAATAAGCCGTTTAATTTCGCCTTTGCGTACTTTTTCTAAACGATCACACAATACTTCTAAATGCCAATTCGGAATAAGTTTTTGACCACCGCTTATATCAAAATAAGCCCGTTGCAAAAAACTATAAAAATCTTCCCTGATTAGGGCATTTGCTAAAATTTCTGTCATACTTCTAACTCTTTATGTTCTTCTAAAACTCGTTTACGAAAGTTTTCGATAATTTCCTGATTGATTTTAGATTGTTCTTTCTCATCAAAATTTTTGCGTTCATTATATTTTTCGGCATCTTGCATTATTGTGAATGCAATGTTTGTAAACTTGTTATCGCCAGCAATTCCTTTATTTATGGCTGTTTTAATGAACACCTCTTTTTTACTGATTGTTTTGTGTCGCCCACTTTCTGTAATTGGAACCTTTTGCGATAATTCTTTGTTTGCAAGCGCCAAATAGTTTTTATCCCCTTTTGGGCGTCCTTTTGGGTTTCCAGATTTACCTTTTTGAAATCGTGTTGCTTGTGGTGGGTTGGCGTATCCTGTCATTATAATTCTCCTATTTTAACGGCATTATCACCGGTTAATTCTTCATAACGTTTGATTGTCACATCACAATATTTGGGTTCTAATTCTATGCCATAACATATGCGGCCGGTTTGTTCGCATGCGATTAGTGTTGAACCAGAACCCAGAAAACAATCCAACACGATATCACCACGTTTTGTAACGTCTAAAATAGCATCTTTCAACATTGCTACCGGTTTGACGGTCGGATGCAATTTCAAATTTTCTTTGCCGTCTGCGGAACCGTTAGCACCGGCATATTCCCAAATATTTGTGCGATAGCGCCCATGTGCCCCCAGATTTATATTATTCATATGTGGGGCTTTACCATTTTTATATATAAAGCAAAGTTCGTGTTGTGAACGATATAGAGTGCCCATGCCGCCATTGTTTTTGACCCAAACACAGATATTTTTTAATTCGTCATAAACAGTTGATGCCGCTAGCCCAATTTCTATTCCATGCCGCCAATCCATAAATAGATAATGAAGAGAACCATTCACAGAGTAATCTTTGGCATGTCGCATAAATGTATTTAAAAACTTTATAAATTCATCAGACGACATCTCGCCAGACGCCATAGCAAATTCATCGTGCTTGATTTTACCCGATGAAACAATATCTTTTACATGAACATTATATGGCGGATCTGTCAAAATCATTTGGGCACGTTTATTTCCCATCAATTTTGCGTAAGTTTCTGCCTTTAATGCATCTCCACAAATTAAGAAATGCCGCCCTAATTGCCACACATCGCCCAATTTGCTTTTGTAATCTGCGGGCTTTAGTTCTGGGATATTATCATCCTTAGAATTCGTTGTACCAGAATTGCCCAAAATAAGATTATCAATTTCTTCGGTTTCAAAACCAGTAAGTTCCAAATCTAAATTTAAAGATTCCAGTTCTTTTATCTCTATCTCAAGCGCTGTAATATCCCATTTGCCCAATTCAGTCAATTTGTTGTCTGCAATCCGATACAGACGTTTTTGACTGTCGCTTAAATGAGATAAAGTTATTGTTGGTATAGTCGTCATATTTAATAGTTGTGCCGCCATAAAACGACCATGTCCCGCTATAATTTCCCCGTTTTCGTCCAATAACACAGGATTCACAAAGCCAAATTCTTTTATAGAATCCGCTATCTGTTTAATCTGGTGTGTGCTGTGTAATTTAGGGTTGTTTTTATACTGTTTAATTTGTTCAATGTTTTTATCAATAATTGTTAATTTAGGCATATTTAGATCCTTTTATTACGAATAAGGATCATCCTTATTCATAATAATATACATTGTTGCGAACACCCACTCTGAAAAAATTTTTATAATATAAAAAAATTGTCATAGTCGTTATATGTCCAACAAACATACTTATTTTACTGGATTTTCATAACATCTTTGATATGATAGATATATCTCTTAATAGGAAATAGAAAAAATGGTAAATGCTTTCAATAGGACTTCGTATAATTTTACTAGAGGTTTTATGTGTGGGTGCGGTTTATTCTGTGGTATTGCATTTGTGGCTCTACTCATAGGATTGATTTGTTATAAACTCTCATTCATGAATGAATTTCTGTTGTTTTCACCAAAATTAACACCCCTAGAAACAAAGCACGTAGAAGCGCTTCTTACAACAAATAGAATTATTCCGGCAGCAGATGTTGTTTCTCATGTATCTACGTTTTATTCTACGGTAATAACAATACTTGTTGGTATAATTGGTTTGGTCGCAATAGTAGGTTTTTTACATCTTAAACATTTAACAATTGAGAAACTTACAGAACATAAAAACAAAGTAACAACCGAAGCAAAAGAAGAAGCAGCAAAGGATGTGCAAATATATTTGAATTCAAAAGATTTTTTGAACGTTATAAGCAAACATGTTGATGAATCACTAGAAGGCACAAAAGTTGACGAGATTAATAAGAAAATAGCGGATTTAGAAAATGCAATTGAAGAATTACAAAACGTTGGCGGGACATCTATTCCTCGTGAAGTTTCATCAAGCATAGAGATCATAGGAGGTAACAGAAATGGCAATAATTAAAAGACCTCCAAAACAAGCGACATCAAACGTAGATCTTACAAATCCAGAAGTACGGTCTTATAACACAGTCGAGGCAATTTATGCAAGAGCAGAAAAGTTAGGCATAAAAACGTTCCCTTTTGATGTGATTACGTATCTTAAAATTCATGGAGTGAAAGTCGCATATGAAGAAATGGAAGATTTGTCTGGTTGCGTAGAATTAAAAGAACAAAATGCTATAGTGACCATTAATAAGTATCAAAACAAAACACGACAACGTTTTACTGCCGCACACGAACTAGCCCATATAATACTACATTTCCCTGACATTGAAAGAGGTATTTTTAAAGAAGGTGAAAATATCTTGTTTAGAGACAATGAAACTATTAATAATACTGAACGTCAAGCCAATCAATTAGCAGCCGAGATTCTAATGCCTAAAAACATTTTTGATAGTCTGTTAAAAGATGGTGTTAGAAACATTGAAAGATTGGCGGAAAAATTTAATGTATCTCCTGCTGCAGTCAGATATAGAGCATATAAATTAGGCTATATTCAGGGGTATTAAATTATGATAAACATAGACAATATTTCGTATTTGCCGATATTAAAAACAACAGATGCCGAATTAAAAGCGTTTGAGCACTTGGACGATACTTTAAAGGACGAGGTGTTACCTGTTTTCGAGTTAACACGTTCTCGTAAAAGCAAAAAAAATATGGATAGATCAATTTTCAAAAGGTTAGATACATTAAAAGAACTTGTTGGGGGGCGTCCATTTATTCTCGATTTAACCACAGAAAAACAGCTAACAAATGAACAAATTGATTGCATTTTAGATACCTTTACTGACGGGTTCCCATTGTGGATAGACTTAATAAAGCAAAGTAAGGCAGAAGGTCTTAATATTATTCCTGTGATACATTATGACGAGCAAAATTTGGAAGACGTAGCAAAAGAAGTAGAAAACTTATTCAGACTTTCAGACATTTTAGCGTTTAGAGTTCCGGTAAGTGACGCGATTTCATATTTAGAGACTATGGTATCTACGGGGATTTCATTACATAAAATAATTTTGATATTAGATGCCGCCTATCAAGAACCTCGTGGAGATAAAGATAAATCCAGTTTGTTTACGCAAACTTTAGATGAATTGATAACTAAATTTTCTGATAATCTCCCTAAAGTGGTTGCCTGTGCATTTTCAACTTTTCCGGATTCCGTCGCGAAATACGGTGGGGACGATAAAGGTACTTGGCCAAGACATGAAAAATATACTTATCAAATTTTAAAAAACAAATATCAAAAAAATTTGACTTTGAAATACTCAGATTATTCTTCAGTTCACCCGTATAGATATGATACAACAGGAGGACAGTGGATTCCGCGTATAGATTTTATGAATAGTGAATATATGTGTTATTACAGAGCACGTAGAGAGGATGGTGGATATCCCTATGTGGCAAAGCGAGTTTTAAGTGATAAAAACTATATGCCTATAAAAACTCTAAAAACATGGGGCGATAATGAGATAGAAATTGCCGGAACAGTAAAACCAAATGGAGCCGCCCCTTCTTATTGGATTTCTGTAAGAATAAATCTCTATATGACCAGAACACTAATAGAACTTAAAAATTGATATCGAAATTTTTTGTTAAATAATCTAGATCTGACAATAGCGTATGTTGTTCCTTGTACTTTTTAAACAACTCAAATCTTTTTGAATATCGATTCAGTAAACTATTCATTGCTAATTTGCGTATGGTTTCTGTGTCTCTTGCATCATTAACTAATTGTTTTCGCAAAATTTCTACTGATCTATGTTTATTGTAGCCCAATGTAATGATATCGGTTTTTAAAAGGAATTGTGCTAAACACTGTTTGTCTAATCTCTTTACTAATCTAGCTTTTCTTTTCTCATCAACTCGTCCGTTTATATATATATACCCCACATTATCGCCAATTGCTTCTTTTAAACATATATCCTTATATCTTGCAGATGTAACAATATATAATTTATCAAATGTCTTTTTATAGTCGTTTATCTGTCCAGGTAACCTTTTCAAACTATCCAAATCACTTTTTATTTCAAAAGCCACAAGTTCTTTTTTACCAGTTATTACAAGAACGTCCACCCGTCGTTTCATAGAAATAAACGGCACTTCTACACCGATAAGTTTACATTTTGGATATTTGGTGTTTAAAATGTAATCGATGAGTCGTACTTTTAAATTTTTTTCATCCATAAAACTCTCTCTAATTCAGCTAGTTATTATAACATAAATTAGGGAAAAACTCAATGATAAAATCCCTGTTTTTTTACGTGATGTTTTAATGTATTCCCGAAAATTTCACAAAATCGCAGAAAAATATATTAAAAATTCCCTGCAAATCCCTGTAAATTGGATATCTAATACCGTCATTTATTAGAACTCCGCCACAAAAAACTAAACACCCAAATAGGTGTTTTTTTGTTTTATTTTTCTTTTTTTTTACTATCATACATTTGGCAAAGGAGAATTTATGGAATATCTGGATATTTATGATGAATACATGAATAAAATCGGAACAGAATCTCGTGATACTGTTCATTGCAACGGATTATGGCATAAGACCGTACATTGTTGGATGTATGATAATGCGGGCAATGTTTATTTCCAAATTCGTGCGGATTCTGGGAAACTTTATACGACTGCATCTGGACATGTTTTGTCGGGTGAAACTGTGCGCGATGCGTTTCAGCGTGAAATTCGTGAAGAAATTGGAATAGATACAGATGTATCGAACGCTGTCGCTTTGGAAGTTGTATTCTGGCGGCAAGATAAACCACAGAAAAATTGGCACGATCGTGCATTTGCACATGTTTATGCAAATAAATTACCGACTGGATTCACAAATTTTCATTTTCAACCAGATGAAGTTACTGGATTAGTTCGTATCAATGCGCAAGAATGCTTAGATTTGTTGATGGATAAAAGGGCTTCTGTTCGTGCAACAAAAATTACAGCCAATACATCAATGGATATAGATATTACAAAAAACGATTTTCTTGTTGCGTCTGACGAAATACCTATCGTTAAATACGGTTTTGTATTGCAGAGTATTATTCAACACTTACATATTTAAGTATGTAAAATTTTGCAACAGAATTCTAGCCCGCCATAAAAATCAAACGCCCATTGTGGCGTTTTATTTTTGTGATGAGAAATAAATGATAACGTAAATCAAAGATATTATACGTCAAAAGTGGTGCAAAAATTAAGGTTTAAATGCAACCACTTTTTTATATAAAATACATTATTAAAAAAATATAAAAATCCTAAAACACTAAAATCATTTGGTGTTTCGAACGCACCACAATCATTTGTGTATTTGTCCTGTTAAAAACAAATTTATTTTTGTATTTTGTTGTTGTGTTGTTTTTGATGTTTTTGCGGATACTAATTTTTTTGCGTGTTTATACACACTTTGTAAAAAATCATTTCCATTACTTTTCATTGTATTAAATATTTTTGTAATTTGTGCATCGTTTTTTCCGTCCAATATCAATTCATTGATTTTTGGTAATGGAATAAAACCAGAATTTTGAAGCATAGAATTACGAACCCCAGATTGAATAACATTATGCATAAAACTCATCAATAATTTTCCATCATCTGTAAGTTCCAGATGATTTACATGTATGTTGTTATGTTCGTTGGTTGATGGAATCTTACCAAAATAATCAAGCAGCTTGAAACGATTTTTTACGAAAAACACATTGCCAGATGTATTTTCCAAGAAACCGTTTTTTATTTTTTTTGGATTTTTTATAACAAAATCAGTTATGTAATTTCCTGCATGTTTTGTATATGTGAACATTGAATGAATATTATACCCAGATTCAAAACTGATGAACGGGCTATGTGTCATAGCCAATGGACAGTCTGGATTCAAAGCAACAACCAATAATTGTGAAAATATTTTATTGATTTCTAAACCAGAATAACCTAATTCTTGCATTTTTGTTTTCAAGCGTTCGTGCATCATCAGTGATACATAGGCACCATGACAATGGGCGATAATATTTATTTTGCGAATTTGACGTTGTGCCAATTCCAAAGGTAAACGTTTGCCATTATTATCTGTAATACGTGGTAGTAAAATAGCATTAAATAATTCGTCCAAATATGCAGGTTGAAAATACTTTTTGTATGAATAGATGTGTTTACTCAGTTTGGCAATTTCGCCAGGTGTGTATTGTAATTGTTCTGCGATTGATTTTAATTTTTGTTTAATTAAAGGTCTTATTTTTTCAATGTCGCCATCCACAATATATGTAAAATTTATATCATTTTTTTCTTGTAATGCGGGCAAGACCACACGATTAAAAATTCTGTTTATGTTTGTTTTTGTTATATATAAATTAAAAGAATTATTTTGTATTTCTTCTGACGTTGCTTTTTTTATACCCAATAAATTTTGGTTATATCTGTCATATTGAATTTCGCGTGATGGTTGAATTGTCTTGGAATCATTAAAAATATAACCAACAATATAATTGCCAACAATGGGTAATCCATCCAAATATTCGTGGGCAACAATATGTCCGATTTTTTGCATGTTTTCGCCTGGGGCCACCCCAATACCAGGCAAGAACACAGTGCATACTTCATCACCAGGAATAGACATAACATTTTGTCCATTATTCCTTGTGTTGGTTGTTTCATCATATTTTATTATTCGAAATGACATAAATGGATTATACTGCGTTTCTTGTTTTTTGCAATATAAATAGAGATTAAAATAAAAATTCTATGTTATGGTTATATTTGAGAAAATTGGCTAAATTTTTAACAAAAATAGTTTGATTTAAACCATGTTTTTTGTTATACTTATTTTCGATAAGAAAAATGTAGGAATGAAGGGCATAATACTGAAATTATACAATCTAAAAAGATACGTATTCTGTTTGATTGCGTTATTTTTTATATCAATTGGCACCGCCTGGTGTGCAGAACCGGAATTCACTATAACAACAACACGATTTTATAGAAGTACATCATTTTCATTTTCAATATCTGCCAGGGGCAGTTTTGAAATTGATTGGGGTGATGGCAGTGCTGTTCAAACAATAACGCGTACAAATACAACCAGTACATCATATTCGCATACATATTCTGCCGGAACATATACCATTGGTATATCTGGTCAGGCAACTGGATATTCTACTGGTACGACGACTGCCGCAATCAGCTTTAATGGTAATACAAATATTGCCGGAATATCGGGGTCGCTTGGGGCGATATTTGGAACACTTTCTGATGGTTCCCAACCAAGATTTTATCAAACATTTCGTAATTGTACAAACTTAGCCAGTTCAATTCCTGACACTTTGTTTAGTGGTATATCGGGGACCATCATAACAAATATGTTTTATAACACATTTTATGGGTGCAGTAAACTTACTGGATTTGTGCCATCAACTTTGTTTGCAGAATTAGACAATACTAATTATTCTTCTGGTCCAATGAAAAACATATTTTATAACAGCGGACTTGTCACATCGTGTCCATCAGGATATACAAAATATACCACCGGATTTGAAACTGATTTTAACAGTAAGGTATCGTGTAAATCAACTTGTACAGATGGTAAATATTATAGCAATTCACAATGCGTAAATTGTGATGTGGGATATTATTGTCCTGGTGGAATCAGAAAACAATGCCCAAATGGAAAAATGACAACAATTGCTGGTGCGTCAGATGAAACGCAATGTTCTGACCCGGAATTCAGCATAACAACAACCAGATTTTCCAGAAGTACAACATTTTCATTTTCTATGACTGCCCAGGGTACTTTTGTAATTGATTGGGGTGATGGCAGTGCACTTCAAACGATAACGCGTACAAATACAACCAGTACATCATATTCGCATACTTATTCAACTGCCGGCACCTATACAATTGGTATATCTGGTCAGGCAACTGGATATTCCACCAGTAATACAGGTTCCGCAATCAGTTTTAATGGCAATACAAATATTGCCGGAATATCGGGGTCGCTTGGGGCGATATTTGGAACGTTATCCAATGGTTCACAACCGCGTTTTTATCAATTGTTTTATAATTGCAGTAATTTGGTTGGACCAATCCCAGGAAACTTGTTTGATGGTGTATATGGCGAACCTGTATCTTATATGTTTTATAGGGCATTTCGTAGTTGTACGAAATTATCTGGTTCAATTCCTGAAAATTTATTTTCTGGTTTATCTGGGGCAGCAAAAGAATATACATTCAGAAGTGTGTTTAATGGATGTACTGGACTAACTGGTTCTATTCCTGAAAATTTATTCAGTGGTATTGTCGGTGGGGGTGCATCATATATGTTTGGATATACATTCAGTGGATGTACAGGCCTAACCGGTTCAATTCCAGAAAATTTATTTGCGGGTATATCGGGCGCCCCTGTATCAAATATGTTTTACAACACATTTAATAATTGTTCTGGATTATCCGGTTTTGTGCCACCAAATTTATTTGCAGGGATTACAAATACTAATTATTCCAGTGGAGCAATGACAGGTGTTTTTGGTAGTTCTGGGCTTGCCACATCATGTCCAACCGGGTATACACAATACATAACTGGATTTGAATCAGATTTTAATAGTAAGGTGTCTTGTAAAAAAATAGATTCAAAAATAATAATCGTATGGGATTCTGCAAATGGTTCGGAATCTTTTACAAGTCAATGCGTTGATGGGGGCGATATTGTATTACCAACACCACCAGAAAAACGTGGTTATACATTTACTGGTTGGAAATTGATTACGGGATAAAGATAATTTACCTTGTAAAAAATAAAATATATGTCAAAATACCTATCAGGTTATTAAAAGGAGTTAAAATGATAAAAAAATCACAAGAATATATTTCTTTTTTACTAGGTTTTCCAAAATTATTGCCAGAACCTGCGATTCTTGAAATAAATAAAAATTATCAAATAAACAATTCATCGTGTGAATTTTATAAAGCGCGCGAACAAATTATGACCAAGCAACAACTTCGTACAAAACATAAATAAAAAATCCCCAAATTTGGGGATTTTTTTTATATAGCCTTTGTTATATCAAATAATTGATATTTATTATCAGGTAAATCTTTAATACCAACACCATGCGATGCCAATAAATTTCTTAATTCATCAGATGTTTTCCAATCTTTATTGATGCGTGCTTGTTGTCTTTGTTCTATGATTTTTTCATCTTCTGGCGAAACAACGAACCCGGATTCTGATTTATTTATTACGTCGGTCAAAGACAATCCAAATATTTTATCAACATGTTCCAAGAAATTTAATTTAGATTTTGCAGGCAACGTATTGCTTTTTAACGCATCCCACATTACCGCCAACGCTTGTGGTGTTTTCAAATCGTTAAACATAAACGAATTAAAAGAATCTATAAATTGTTTTTCTTGTTCTGTATCAACAGAATCATTTTCGCGTGCTAAATTCTTCTGTTCGATAATTTTATTTATCAAAGATTCGTAAGAATTTTTTGCAGCATCCAACGCATCAAAACTGAAATTTGCAGATGTTCTATAATGAGAAGTCAAACAAAAATACTTATAATATTCTGGTTTATAACCTTTATCAACCAATGTATCCAATGTTAAAAAATCACCTTTGGATTTTGACATTTTTCCATCTTTTAATTGCAAAAATGCGGCATGCATCCAATAATTTACCCATTGATGTCCCAAGAAAGCCTCACTCTGTGCAATTTCATTTTCGTGATGTACGGCAATATGGTCAATTCCACCACAGTGAATATCCAAATGTTCGCCCAAATATTTCATCGCCATAGTTGAACATTCAATATGCCATCCAGGATATCCACGTCCCCAAGGAGAATCCCAAGTCATAGCCTGATCTTCAAATTTAGATTTTGTAAACCAAAGAACAAAGTCTCCAGGATTTCGCTTATTTTCATCAACAACAACAACCTTACGTTTACCAGCACCAGCTTTAAGTTCATCAAGATTCAAATTTGCCAATTTGCCGTAATCATCATAAGTAGAAATATCGTAATAAAGGTTGCCGCCTGCCATATAAGTGTGGCCATTAGCTTCAATTTGCTTAATCAAATCAATCATTTCTTGAATATGCTCTGTAGCCTTACAAATAACATCAGGATGACGAATATTAAGAGCATCAATATCTGCCATAAAAGCATCAGTATAAAATTTAGCAACTTCCAAAACCGACTGATGACGTTCTTCTGCAGTTTTTTTCATTTTATCTTCACCGTCGTCACCATCTCCAGTTAAATGGCCAACATCGGTAATATTCATAACATGCTTAATATCATACCCTAAAAGCTGCAAAGTTTTATCAAGAATGTCCAAAAAAACGTAAGCACGTAAATTACCAATATGAGCATAATTATAAACTGTAGGACCACATCCATAAAAACCAACATGACCTGGAGTAATAGGTTTAAACTCTTCCATCTTGCGACCCATAGTGTTATACAATCTTAAACTCATATTTCACCTCAGTTATAATTTAATTAATTTTAGCAAATTTTCCACATCTTCTCAATAATTTGCTCTAAGTTGACAATTTCAGTCTTTCAATAACCCATTCCTCTAGTAAATTAAAATCAAAAAGCTTAGTTACTGATGATAATCTTTTGATTAAAACGGCCAATAAATACAGAGTTATTGTTAAAACATCAAACGATATTATTAATGAATTATGTATTTTTAATGGAGTAAGAGAAGGTGGAAAAGCTGATCGTTTCAATAAAGTTTTTTGCCAAATATTAAAATTATCAGTTAATTTAACATATTTAAACTCATAATCTCTTG
>CALCGS010000029.1 GCA_937901165.1 uncultured Alphaproteobacteria bacterium | reverse complement strand
ATTTTTATTGATAATAATGGCAATCCACAAATCGTTTCAGATTATAGTAAATTAGGAATTGATTATATTGATTCTGATAAAGAAATCGAAATGGCCGCTGGGTGCAGTGTTATCGATATATTTTCTATTTATGGCGAACAAGAATTTAGACGTGTTGAGCAACGTGTTATACAGAGGTTGTTAAATGAACTGCCTGTGAAAAAAATCATTTCTACGGGCGAGGGTGCGTTTATAACGTCTGCGGTTCGTGAAATGGTATTAAAAAAAGCAACCGTTATTTGGTTAAAGGCTGATTTGGATTTGTTGGTTAAAAGGACTAATTTTAGGCATACGCGTCCACAGTTGTTAAACACGGATAGTAAAAAGATTTTGTCTCAATTGATATCAGAGCGTTATGATATTTATTCTAAGGCTAATATCACTGTTGAAACAAAAGATGAGAGCTTGCAAAAAACTTTAAAAAAAGTTGTTGTGGCTTTGGATAAATATAACAAAAATAAAGGAAAAAACAATGAGTAAATCAAATATTATAAAGGATTTTCGTGTATTTATAGAACGTGGTAATGCAATCGATATGGCTGTTGGTATTATCGTTGGGTCTGTTATGACTGGTGTGGTCAATTCTTTGGTTAAAGATGTTATTATGCCACCGATAGGTTTGTTGATTGGTGGTGTTGATTTTTCACAGCTGTTTGTTGTATTGTCTGGTGGCGTTCCTGGGGCGCATTATGCGACTGTTGAAGCGGCACAGGCTGCTGGTGCGACAACAATCAATATTGGATTGTTTATGAATTCTATTGTTAGTTTCTTTATAACAATGTTTGCAATATTCTTGTTTGTTCGCGTTGTAAATAAAGCGCGTGATAAAAAGGTTGCGCAAACGCGTGCGTGTCCATATTGTAAATCTTCTATAAGTATTGATGCTGTAAAATGTCCGCATTGTTGTTCAGAGGTAGAGCCAGTTAAAATTGAAAATAGTGTAGAAGATAGCGATTTAAAAAAGAGCGTAAAAAAATTTGCGGGAACAGTTTCTAAGATAACTAATACAGCTGTTTCTAAGGTGGCGCGTAAAACTGACAAATAAAACACTGTTAAAATAAATGTATAAATAGGCGATGATAGTTTTATATC
Organism: uncultured Alphaproteobacteria bacterium; assembly: GCA_937901165.1. GTDB lineage: Bacteria > Pseudomonadota > Alphaproteobacteria > Rs-D84 > Rs-D84 > Enterousia. The sequence continues at coordinate 3,679 of CALCGS010000029.1, read as the reverse complement.
ATCGCTTTTTTTATAAAAGCCCCGGAGTTCTGCGGCGGGGCGGTATATCGTAAAGGCGCATAATGTATATTATGTATAGTTTAATGTTGTGTCGGGGTGGTTTTTAGTGAATTTTGTTGTTTTTTTATTTTTGTAAAAATTCGTTTTTAAATGTGTTTGTTTGGATGTAAAAAATATTTTTTTGTGTTTTGGTGATGTTTTTTTGTTTGTCGTGTTGTAGATTTTGTTGGTGAATGCTCTGTTTTTTTTGTTTGTTGTGTTGTGGATTTGAGTATGTGTGGTTGGTATATTTTGCTTTTGTTGGTTGTTGACTTGGTGAAATATTGTGTGGTCTTGGTTGGTTTTTGTTGATAAAAAACGGAAAAATGGCGGTTTTCTGCGGTTTTTTTGTGTCTTTTTAAGGTGAAATATGTTAAAAAAGCCCAGAAATCCGCGTTTTTTTGTGGTAAGAATGCTCTTTTTTGGTAAATTGTTTATTAAGTTTAAGTTTGTTGTGTTTAGTATTGATAGTTTTATGTTTTTTTATTTTCGTTTGGTTGATAAAAGTTGTTTTTGTGTTTGTTTTTTTATAATAAGTTAAATCATTTAATTATGTTCTTGTATTTTTGTTGTTGATAATTCTTTATTTGTGTGCATTTGTATTGAATTGAGTTAAACTATACATAATCCTTGTTTTGCGTATAAAATAAAAATGGTGCTTTTGTGTATAAAGTGCTTGAATTAAGCGGTTTTATAGAGTATTGTTTTATATGTATTTAGCATAAAAGGTGAATCTTATGACAGAAGAAACAGATAAATTTCGTGCAAGAGAAGAAAAATGGCAAAAACGTTGGAAACAGGAACGTGCTTTTGTGCCATTGAACGATGGTTCGAAACCTAAATATTATAATTTGATAGAGTTTCCATTTCCTAGCGGTTCTGGATTGCATGTTGGTCATATGTTGCCGTATACCGGAATGGATGTTTTGGCAAGATTTCGCAGACATCAAGGGTATGATGTTTTATTTCCAATTGGGTATGATTCTATGGGAATTTCTTCTGAAAAATATGCTACAAAAATCGGTAAACATCCACGGGATTCTGTTGCTGAGTTGATTAAGATTTTTGAAAAAGATATTTCCGTGATGGGATTGTCGTTTAATCCGGAATCTACGGTTGCGACATCTGATCCTGAATTCATAAAGTGGACACAATGGATGTTTATTCAATTTTTTAAGGCTGGGTTGGCGTATAAATCTGAATTGCCTATGAATTGGTGTCCTTGTTGTAAAACTAATTTAACCAACGAAGAATTAGAAGACGGAAAGTGCGAACGTTGTCATGGCCCTGTTGAGAAAAAAATGAAATTGCAGTGGAATTTGGCAATGACTAAATATGCCGACCGTTTGATTGATGATTTAAGTTTGGTCGATTATCCAGAACAAGTAAAAGTACAACAAATAAATTGGATTGGACGTTCTTGTGGTGCGGATGTCAATTTTATGGTTGATGACGATGTTATGACTGTTTATACAACGCGCATTGATACTATATTTGGTGTGACGTTTTGTGTTTTGGCGCCAGAACACAAGTTGATTTCTAAATGGTTAGAAAATGAAAAAATCACAAATAAACAAGAAGTTATGGATTATATCGAAAGTGCAAAATCAAAATCAGAATTCGAACGTACTGATGTAACAAAAACAAAGACGGGTGTCAAATTGGATGGTGTGATGGCGACCAATCCTTTTAATGGACGTAAAATACCGGTATTTATATCTGACTATGTTTTGGTTGATTATGGTTTTGGGGCTATTATGGCTGTGCCTGCGCATGATTCAAGGGATTGGGATTTTGCCAAGAAATTTAATTTGGATATAATTCCTGTTTTGGCGGGCGGAACAGATGGTGCGGTTTATGAAGGTGATGGATTGCATATAAATTCTGAATTTTTAAATGGTATGGGTAAAGATGAAGCAATTGCGACCGCGATTAAATATGGTGAAGAACATGGTTTTGCCAAAGGTACCAAGAAATATAAGTTAAAAGATTGGGGGTTTTCGCGTCAAATGTATTGGGGCGAACCAATTCCATTGGTACATTGTGAAAAATGTGGATGGCAACCTGTGCCGGAATCGGAATTGCCTTTGTTGCAACCATTTATGTCTGATTATAAACCAACGGATGATGGTGAAAGTCCTTTGGCACGCGCGACGGATTGGGTGAATACAACCTGCCCTGTGTGTGGTGGTGTGGCAAAACGTGAAACAGATACTATGCCACAATGGGCTGGGTCTTCGTGGTATTTTATGCGTTATATTGATTCCAAGAATAATAATGCGTTTTGTGATAGAAAGTTATTAGATAAATGGATGCCGATTGACCATTATAATGGCGGTATGGAACATACAACAAGGCACGTTTTGTATTCAAGATTTTGGTACAAGGCTTTGTCGGATTTGGGGTTCGTTCCTGGGGTTGAGCCATATAAAAAACGTACAAGTAATGGCTTGTTGTTGGCAGAAGATGGCAGAAAAATGTCAAAATCACTTGGTAATATGGTGCCGAGTTCGGATGCAGTCGCACGTGCGGGTGCGGATGCGTGTCGTATGACGATATTGTCTTTGGGGCCATGGGAACAAAATGTAAATTGGTCCGAAGGTACTTTGTCGGGGGTTCAAAGATTTTTGAAGCGTGTTGAAAATTTATCTGACAATTTGACGCATGATACCATGACGGTCGAACAAGAACGTTTGGTAAATCAGTTGATTTCAGATGTGACAGAACGTATTGAAAATATGCGTTTTAATACGGCTATTTCTGGGATGATGGAATTTCTTAATGCGTTTAATGGTGGTAAAATGCCGTATGATGCATATGAAATTTTGATTCAATTATTAAATCCTTTTGCACCGCATTTAACCGAAGAAATGTGGGAAAAATTGGGACATAAAGATATGATGGTGTATACTGCATGGCCTGTTTTTGATGCTGCAAAATTAGTGAAACAAGAAACGGTTATTGTTGTGTCTGTAAATGGCAAACGTAGTGGTGATTTTGTTGTGGCTGCGAATGCAACCCAGGAAGAAATAACAGAACATGCCAAGGTTGTTGCACAAAAGAAGTTGTCGGGGGTGCAAATTATAAAAACAATATATGTACCAAACAAACTGATAAACTTTGTTGTAAAGTAAATTAAAACGCCCTATTCTGGGCGTTTTTTATTGTGCTAGTGGTTGTTGCAATTCCCAACCCTTGAATGTGTATCCACGTTTTTCTGGGGCATCCGGTAATGTAATTGCACCATCGTACGTACATTGATTTGTTTCATATAATGTTTCACCATTATACCAGTTGACGTTTATTTCGTTTGCTACGCATTCTGATTTGGCGGAAGCTTCCCCGAACAACGCACCACGGAACCCAGAGGTGTCGTTGACGTGGAGCGCGCAGTTGTACGCACAGGCGTCCGCGCAGCTGACAGCATTGTCGGCATCGAAGTCGAACACCCAAGACGAGGACACAGATGTTCCATCAAGACTATCCGCATGGCACCAACAATATCGCGCTTCACCATCCGTTGTTGCATCGGGATTACCCTGGGTTCCCCAATATCCACCATTCGTTGCAGTACATTTTGCCGTACCCTTTATTGTGCCATAACTGAATGCTATCGACCATTCGCCATTTTCCAGACCAC
>CALCGS010000028.1 GCA_937901165.1 uncultured Alphaproteobacteria bacterium | reverse complement strand
ATTGGTTACGGGTTCATCCAACTAAAAAAGCCCACAAACAAAAAATTGGTGTTTTATCCCTTTTCAAAAAACACCAATTTTTTTTATAAATGCAATTATATTTTATCTGGTGTGTTGTGTTTTTTTCAATACGCCACGACTTACCAAATATGCGCGTTGTTGTGATTTTGTTGCGTGTTCAAATTTACTGTGTTGTCCCAATGTTCCACCACGTGCAGATAATTTTTCTTGTGCCATTTTTTTAACACCGCATCCACGTTCACCCGCATCGTTGATAACCTTTAATAATTCAGATTGTTCCGTATCAGATAATTTTTCATTTCCGTTTACAACCTTGTTCAATATATCAATATTAAATCCATATTCACGATATATAAAGTATGTGTATGCAACGCGTTCAATGCTGATTGTGTCTTGTAAAACAAGATTACCAGATTCAACCTGGGCATTTAATTTTTTTAATACATCATCTTTTTTGTTGCCTGCAATAATATCCATTGCAGAATTACAATAGTTATTCATTGCCTGCATATATGCAGTATCAATTGGTATAACTGTTTTCGCAGATGTAATATTATTTGTTGGTGTGGTAATTTTGGTTGATGCCTTTATTTCTTTTTTCTGTGGTTCTGGGGTTGATTTTTTATTGCCAGAATCTTTCGTCAACATAGAAATTCCAACCCCCATCATTGCAATTCCAATAACAGGCAGGGCAACGCGTACAACTTTGTGATACCAATGTTTTTTGTTATCTGTATTTTTATCTTGGTTTTCTGGTTGATTTGCTTTTTCTGTGTTTTTGTTTTCGATTTTATTTTTTATCCCAGATTTTACGTTTTGTAATTTTTCCTGAACACGTGTGCCAAATTTAGATGCCAGATTCAAAAATTTTTGTTCGTGTTTTTCTTTGGTGTTATCTTTGTTTGGTTCTGGTTCAAAAAATTTTTTGGTTACAGAATTCAAATTTTCTTTTACTGTTGTAATGCGATTTTTTAAATCAAAATTTGGTTTTGATTCTGATGATTTTGTGTCAATAATATTTTTGGGATTTATTTTTGAATCAATTTTTGATTGCAATATTTGTTTTGCTAAATCTGCATCATCACCATCAATGTGTGGAAAACAAATAACGTT
>CALCGS010000027.1 GCA_937901165.1 uncultured Alphaproteobacteria bacterium | reverse complement strand
AAATGTAGAATTTGTTAAATATGCTATGAAACATTCTGTACGGCCCTGGTTGTTTTTACCATGTATGATTATTGGGACAATAGGGGCTTTCTTAAATAAAAAGGGTGTATGGTGGCGCCAAACTATGCGGCGTTTTGTGACACCACAGATGGTTTGTGATTTTTCGGGACCTGTTGTAAAAATACATAAACAAAACAGATTCGGTTGGGCAAAAGAAATTGTTAGCAAGGAACACGACAAAGGAAACAAGGTTATTTTGATTTCTGCAAGTCCTGATTATCTGATTCCAAAATTGGTATCAGATATGAAATTTGATGCAGTTATTTGTTCAAAAATGAACAAGGCAAACCCATACAAATATGATTTTTTATGTTGGGGACAAAATAAAGTTGTCGCGTTGGATAAATGGGCTATGGAACATAAATACATACCAAATGTTGTTCGTTCTTATTCAGACAGTAAAAATGATATGCCGTTGATGGAAATTGCCAAAGAACAAGTTTGGATTGATTCAAAGACTGGTTTGCGTAAATAAAAACCGCCATGTGGCGGTTTTATCATTCTTCACCAAAATCCATATCACGTAATTTTTCAGCACGTGGTGTGATTTTAGAAACAGATGTATTTATTTGTTCTATATCGTTCACAGTTTGTGCAAAATGCTTGGATAAGTTATCACTTCTTTCGTTCAAACGATTTAAATCTGTTAATAATAAATCTAGTTCGCGTTTAATTTTGGAAGCAACATGTTTTATTTTTATATCTGATAACACAGCGCGAATAGTATTTAAGGTAGCCCACAGTGTTGCTGGCGATACAATAAATACTTTTTTATGTGCTGCATATTCTATGGTGTTTGGAAACTGTTTGTGTAATTCCATAAATATAGATTCTGATGCAATAAACATCATCGCAGATTCAGCAGTCACACCAGGTATAATGTATTTTTCTGAAATAGCATCGATGTGTTTGCGAACATCTAATTCAAATTGTTTTTTTGCGGCGATATCGTTTTTGTCTTGTAAAATCTTATTATAACTTTCCAATGGAAA
>CALCGS010000026.1 GCA_937901165.1 uncultured Alphaproteobacteria bacterium | reverse complement strand
CCCACAAACAAAAAATTGGTGTTTTCTCCCTTTTCAAAAAACACCAATTTTTTTTTGGATTTTCTTCCTGTGTATGATTTACATATTTTGTGATATATTATTTATATCCAAAGGAGGAAAAGAAATGAAATCTGTTTTAATGTTTGTTTTGGCAATAATTATATCTTTTATACCGGGGGCGATTGGGGTTATGTTCACACCGCATAATCAAAATGATTTGTGGTATAATGCGTTAAATAATTCTGTTTTAACCCCAGATGGTTGGGTGTTTGGTGTTGCGTGGCCTGTGTTATACCTGTTGTTGGGTATTGCATTGTTTTTGATTATGAACAGAAATACTACATTTTCAAAAGCAAAATCTTATTGGCTGTTTTTTATACAAATGGTATTAAATGCCGGCTGGACTTTTGTTTTCTTTGGATTGCAAATGCCAAATACGGCGATGCTGATATTATGTGCATTGGTGTTGGTTTCTGTATGGATGGCACGTGCGTTTTATTCAATCAGTAAATCTGCATCTATATTGACGTGGCCGTATGTTTTATGGTTGCTGTTTGCGTTGTATATGAATGGGTTTATTGTGATGATGAATTAAAAACGCAAAATCTTGCTATCTGGATGACCAATGTTTAACCTTTGCAGTCCCAATTCTTCAATGTAATCGGGACTGTTATTTTGTAATAATTTAATGTGTTGTTCCAATGTGTTCAGGTTTTGCCGTTCAACAACCAATTGTTCTTGGGCGCGATTTAAATGCCATATATTTATTAAAAAATGTTGAATGTTATTTTCGCCAAAAAACATACGAACAAATATAAATGTGGCAACCACGAGTATAATAACACCAAATTTACCACGACTTCCGCCCGTCCAGGCGCGTCCCATAAACGCAAACAAATTTTTGATTTTTTCTTTCATGTGTGTAATTATATCATAAATGTTTATAAAGAATCAACTTTTTGCTGCACCTTTGGCCGGAATTTCTGATAAGCCTTTTCGGCGTATTATTCGTCAGTTTTCGCCAGATGTTTCTTTGGTTACAGAAATGATATCTTGTCATTCTTTGGTAGAAGGACATAAAAACTGTATTCGTAATTTTGATGATTATAGCGACGAAGGAAATATTGGCGCTCAAATTTTCGGGGCAGACGCAGATTTAATGGCTTCAGCGGCTAAAATTTTACAAGATTCTGGGGCAAAATGG
>CALCGS010000025.1 GCA_937901165.1 uncultured Alphaproteobacteria bacterium | reverse complement strand
AATTCATTGCTTGAGCATAATTTTTTAAATAATCATAATCCACTGCAACAGAATAATATGCAACATTCAATTCATCAGACAATTTATCAACTTCTTCGATAATACTTGCCATTTCTGCCGCACTGGGCCCCGTATTGCCAGACCCCGTACCGGTTCCGCCACCCGTAGGTTTAACAGTAATATTACGAATATTTTTCATCACAGATGGTATTCTGGTCCCCGCAGCAGTCGTATTCCCGGATACATTGGCAACCCTGGTCGAACCAACCGAAGAAACAGTCGCAGATGAACCAGATGCAGTCGGTGTCAACCGAACCGATGGTGTACGAAGTGTATTACCACTGCGTGCAATCGTTGTACTTTCACCACCTTGCTTTGCATTTACTGCCTGGGCTGTACCAACATAGGTGCCGGCACTACCCAATGCCCTGACAGAAGATGCCGCATATCCGCCCTGAATACTGGCGACAAAGCACCCCATCAATACAGTCGTTAAAAAAGCAGTCCTTGTTATCATCTTCTCTCTCTCCGTTATGCGTATAACCCTGTTCTATTAAAATCTGTATCTAAGACCAACCGAAAACATATTATCTATGACATGATCAATTTCATACGAATAATCATATTTTCCCACTGGAACTGTAATACCTGTCATACTATCTGTAAATGCTTCACCAATCATAAATGCAGTCCCAGAACCAATACCATCCATATATGCCAAACGATAACGCAAATCCAACGCCAAACTATTATTTATTGCGTAAGTATATCCAACATTACCCGCAACCATTAATGAAAACTTTGTTTTAGTTGCATCGTTTACAAATATATCATTTTCCAATTTGCTCTTTAACAATGTTCCACCAAAACCGACACCCAAATAAACATTATTATCAAATGTATAGTAACCATTTATCAACGCATATGGTGTTTTCAATTTAAATATCGAACTATCACCAGAATCAATAAATTGTCCCATATAACCCAATTCTAAATCAGCACTGATATTATCTGTAAATTCATGACCAACCGCGACATCAAATCCAAAAACAGGTTCAAAAGAATAATCATCATCTATAAATGAATCCGCCAATGGGTATGTAAACGAATTTTGCTCACTTGTAAAACTTAACAAAGATAAATTAGCATGTGCAGCAATATACCAATCACGTTTTACAAAATATTCCGCCCGAACAGGTTCAGCATATTCGTATCGAACCGGTTCTGTATATTCCGGTACCATCACATAATCAGATTGATATTCAGCCACAGGTTTAATATCCGCATATTCAATAGGTCTGTAATCAGAAGACTTTTTTAAAACATACGTCTTTTTAACCCCATTTGATGTAGACCCACAAGAATTACAAGAACTGCATTCCGCGATAGCCGCATCTGTTAATAAAATACCAATAAAAATAAACAATAATTTTTTCATACTTTCTTTCGCCTTTCTATAACAACATTATATCACAAAAAAAGCCCAATTCCAAATCACAAAACACTTTTTATTTCAAAAAAATAAAAAAGCCCAATAATCAACAGTTTACACGTTTGCTTGACCTATAAATATTTTTTTACTAACATAAAAAATATGGAAGAAAATACAGCGATATCATTTGCAAATGTTGCGGCATCTTACGACAACGGCGAAGACGTTTTGTCTGACGTGTCTTTCAATATCAGCAAGGGTTCTATCTATTTTTTAACTGGTGCATCTGGGGCTGGAAAAACCACATTACTTCGTTTAATTTATCATCTGCATAAACCACGAATCGGTCAAATAAAAATTTTTGGTGGTTTAACAAACAATATGTCGCATGACGAAATATCAAATTTACGCCATAAAATGGCGATTGTTTTTCAAGAATACGCCCTATTATCCCATATCAGTGTGTTTGACAATGTGGCCCTGCCTTTGCGTGTACGCGGAATTTCTGAAAAAAAAATAAATCAACTTGTATCCAAGGTGCTGGATTGGGTCGGTTTGGGAAAATATGCCGATTCGAATCCTAAAACTTTAAGTGGCGGTCAACAACAACGTGTGTCTGTTGCACGCGCTATTATTATTCAACCACAAATATTACTTGCGGACGAACCAACCGGAAACTTGGACGATGAAAATGCGGCGCGTCTTATGGAATTATTTATACAAATGAATAAAACTTTTGGAACAACAATTATTTTGGCAACACACAGTCAAAAACTAATTGATGTGTATAAATTTCCTGTGATACACATTGAAAATCATCATGTAAATTTTATTTCCGATTCGAAATCTGAAATCAAAAAAACATGGAAAGGCCCAATCCCCAAGGGGGCTTTGTCGGATATACACAAACAACAAAATAATACAAGTAAATAAAATGAAAGCACAACCTCTTGTTTTTCCTTTATTAAAAGAACAAAGTAAATTTATGACCATAATTATGGGGATTTTGACATTTTTGGCGGTTTTGGCGTTTGGTATTGTAATATCTATCAGTACCGGTGTAATAAAATGGAACAACCAATGGAATAATTATGCAACTGTTCAGGTTATTGGTGATAAAAATGCTGATTTTATTCAAGAAATACTAAATAAAAATACATCAAAAATAGAAAACACAAAAAAAATAACCAATGATGAAATAAAAAATTTAATGCAACCTTGGTTATCTGACACAAGTAATATTGAAAATTACATACCATATATGTGGGAAATAAAATTCAAAACCGAATCGGATTTGAAATTTATAGAACAAGAAATCAAACCACATGCTAAATTTTTAACACATTCGTCTGCATTAAAAAATCCCATGAATGCCGGCTGGAAATTGATTGCAATATCTTCTGTGGTAATGTTCATAACATTATTTGCAATTGTTTTTTGTATATCTTACATATCAAAAAACACTGCTTTGTTGCATAAACGCGAACTTGAAATATTAAATCAAATTGGTGCAACCGATTCGTTTATCGTAAAACAAATGCGAAAAATAGTTACAAAAATATGTGCACAATCAACCGGAATTGGATTTGTTTTGGCATCTTTGATATTGCTTTTGATATTATCAATATCTCATTCAACACGGGTTGGATTGATGGCGATGATAAACTTGAACTTATATGGTTGGATATTGTTGATATTACTGCCAATATTTATAATAATCCTGTCAATATTCATCACAGAAAAAACAACATTAAAAATTCTATCGCAAAATTAAAAAATGAAATTAATAACACCATCTTTTTTTATTCTAGGGCTATTCGTGCTAGGCGGCATGGTGTTCAAAACCACAACCCCACTAACCTGTGGTCCTATATTACCAAACGATGATGTTTTTGTATTGACGGGTGATTCACGTCGCATTCCATTTGCCATGCGTCAAATCAACCAATATCCAGACACCAAATTATATATAATCGGTGCTGGCACCCCAGAATGTATACAATCTGACCATCACATAACGATTGAATCAAATTCAAAATCAACATATCAAAACGCATTAGCGATAAAAAAAATCGTAAACTCTAAACATTTAAACCGAATCGTTTTGGTCACAACCGAAGAACATATGAAACGTGCAAAATATTTGGTATCCCAAGAATTACCAAACATAGAAATATGCACATGTCCTGCAACATTAATTGGAATGCCTGCATCACGCAGATTGGAACGTTGGACAATAGAATACATAAAATACATTGTCACAATGTTTGGTATCAAAGAAGGATAAAATGATAAAAACTATATTATTTAAAATTTCAATGTATTTATATTTTGTAATAACCAGTCCATTTTTATTACTTGGTTTAATAAATAAAAATTTAACAAGGAAAATAATATTGGTACAATCGTATTCTGTTTTATTTCTTGCAAAAACAATCGTAGGAATAACATATACAATCCATTATCCGGCAAGCGAAGAAAATGGAATACCTGTAAAACCAAATGAAAATTGTCGTTCTGATGGCAAGGCTATAATTGCATCAAAACACATGTCAATATTAGAAACTGCAATTTTATTTAATAACGTTCATAAATCATTTTTCATAGTAAAACGTGAATTATTATGGATACCAATTTACGGTTGGGCATTTGCACGCATTGGTTTTATTGGTGTAAATCGCACACGTGGCAAAACAAACATGCAAAAACTAACCCAAACAGCCGAAAACAAAATCAGAAATGGATACAACCTGATAATATTCCCCGAAGGCACACGTGTAAAACCAAATTCGCGTTCAAAAATAAAAAAAGGATTATTATTTTTATCCCAAGAATTAAAATTACCAATATTACCCGTATGTACCGATTCGGGTTTATATTGGCCCAAACGGGGTAAAATGACATCTGGCAATGCGAACATATTTTTTGAAGATTTATTACCATGCAGTGCATCTGTTGAAATGGTAACAAATGCAATCAACAAACATAGTGCATAAATAATTTAATCATTTATTACAAATCGCACCAACCGTCACGTTTGCCACCATTGTACTTTCGTGCGACTTTTTCTTTGATTAAAACATCCCCAACATCACGTCCCGACACATCAAAAACATTAGCATCGATTCGTCCCAGGTATTTATCATCTTTGATATCCGTCAATTCAACCACAGTTCCAACCGGAATCAATTCTTCCAATCTTTGCTTTGCATATAAAGCACTGGTAATTTCAGAAACACATTGACCATGAATTTCAGGCGTATCAATATTCCTAATACGTACACGCACAGAAATTTCAATACCATCTTCCAACCGTACACCAGCAGAAAAAGTATCACCATCGACAATATATTTAACAACCGCAGGTGTTGCACACGCAACACCCGACAACAAAATTCCAAACACAGAAACTAAAAACTTTTTCATTTTATTGTAATTTTGGCGACCACGTTGGTTCAACGCCACTAATACCATCTGGCAAATCAATATCATATAAATTTTGTCCTGTAATATCTACTGTCCTTATATGACTGATTCTTTCCATACCGTCATCTGTTTTTTCTGTTTCATAATGTTTGAATTTTAAAGTTTGTCGTTCTGTATGCCACAAATTTACGCCCTTCGGCATTCGCCTGCAAGCGGATTGTGAAATTGGGACTCTTTTTTGTGAAACTGTGACACTATTTGTGGAATTGGGACTCCGGATTATGAAATTGAGACTCCGAAGAAGAATCAAAAAGGAGAG
>CALCGS010000024.1 GCA_937901165.1 uncultured Alphaproteobacteria bacterium | reverse complement strand
ATGAAGATGATTTCTTTATGAATTACGGTGTTTACCGCCCGTATAATTCCGATGTGATTGATCTTGCAAAACAGATCCGTAAAAACATGCTGCGCATTAGAAGGGTTTTTGATTAAGGGTGATATAAATGAGCAAATATCTATCATTGACTTTGTTGTTCTTTTCGGTTCTAAATCTCATATGTGCCGCATTAAACCGTTTCAACGGCGATGTGCTTCAATCAATGTATTACATGTTGTTGGTTATCATTGCAATACAGATTGTTTTGATGCTCAAATTGTTCAAGGGGTGATTGTCAATGTTTGCTGACGAATGGAAATGCGTTTCCGTAATCGCATGGGGAATGGTTGTGTGGATCGGTTTCAATATGCTTTTGTTCTGGTGGTTGTATAAGCATTGACATGAATCGGTTCAAGATGTGGGGAAGATGGTTCACGATGTTTTTGAAGATGTTGAACCGTCTGAAACCCATTGGGCAATAGGGTTTGCGGGGTGCGGTTCAACATGGTTCAAGATGTTTTTAAGTTCTTATATATAATGATTAATAAAATATGTGTAATATTTATTTTGTGCAACAAAAAATATTCCGTAATAATATAAAAATATATAGTAATATATATTGAACCATCTTGAACCCAAACCCCGAAACCGTTGTGCCACAAGGGTTTGAAGGGGTTCAAGATGTCAAAAAAGATGTTGAACTTTTGGCGGAGATCTTGAACCAGATCTTGAACCGTGTTCAAAAGGATTTACAAGATGTTATTTTAATTTGATAAAATGTCATACACTATTTTTTGAGGTTTTAAAAATGAACGATATTGAAATACAAAAACTGATCGAAAACGTTGTCGGAAGATGTATCGGTGAACTGAAATTGCAGGATATGTTGAAGGAAAACAAGAAAAATGCGTTCCAGAAAACCGAACAATTATTGTATAACTATTGTGATTTCAAAGATGTGATCAAGCAGAAAAGAACCATGATTGCGGATCTGCAAAAATACGGTTTGCCCAAAAAATCGAAATCCATCACATCATTTAGCGGTGATGAAGGCATGCGCGAAATCAAAACGGAACAAGAACAAATCGATGAATATATCGAAAGCATAGAAAATAGTATGCGTTTAACGATCCGTTGTGTTTCGGTGATTGATGCTGCATTGGGTTCCGTTGGCAATGATCCGTATTATCAAGTATTGGTAATGCGATATTTTAGAAAGATTAATCTTGAAGATATTGCAGAATATTACGGTAAAGATGTTTCCACAATATCCAGAAACAAGAACCGTTTGGTTAATCAGATCAAAATCAAGATTTTTCCAGATGAAAGCATCAACGAAATCATGCATCAATGAAAGGATGTGAAATCATGAGCGAAGAATATTTCAAAATGGTATTAGCAATATATCTTTATAATCTGACGGGAAACATCCCAAAAGAAAATTTGATTGTGAACATTATGCAGAATATTCACAAGCAAACGGGAATTATTGTTGAATCTTGATGCAAAAAACGTGCAAAAAACGTGCCATTCACAAGGGGTTTGCAAGATGATATAATATTATCATCAAATAAATATGAAATGTTTGCTAACACGCATTCGGATGAAAATTCGGTGCGTGTTTTCTATTTTTCATAAATATATTGTGAAAGGGGTTGCCGTTCGTGGCATTAACAGTAAAACAAGAAAAGTTCTGCCAATTGTATGCCCAAACGGGCAACGCAACACAAGCATATAAAGATTGTGGATATAAGTATAAAAATGATACTGTTGCAAGGGTTGAAAGTACAAGATTGGTAGCAAAACCTAGCATAAAAGCGCGTATAGAAGAATTGCAGAAACAAAGCGAAACCGCGGCGATTCTAACACTTGAACAGATCAAAGAACGATTGACAATGATCGCAATGCAAAGTTTGGAAGAAGAACAAATCGTTTCCGGTAACGTTGTTGAAGGTATTGGCGATGGTTGTTCATCTGCACGGATCATGAAAAAGAAAGCATCCATCCGCGATGCAACAAAGGCATTGGAACTTTTGGCAAAAATGAAAGGCGGATTCAATAATGATCAAGGCGGAAACAATGTTGTTCCGATTGTGATCGTTGGTGAAGCGGAAATCAAAGATTAATTTCTTTGAAGTCATATAATTTTCCTCTTTCTTGCAAAGCGCGGGGATTTTGAAAGGACGATTTGTGTGGGGCAACAAATTGAAGTAAACATTGCCGATCTGGTGGGCGCAGGATATGGCGCGTTCTGGCGGTATGAAGGACGATACCGCGTGTGTAAAGGTTCCCGCGCAAGCAAGAAAAGCAAAACAACGGCGTTGTGGTATATACACAATATTATAAAACATCCTGCGGCAAATCTATTGGTTGTACGCAAGGTTGAACGAACATTGCGCAATTCATGTTTCGCGGATCTTTGTTGGGCAATGAAAAGATTAAAAGTAGAACCATGGTTTAAGGTAACAACATCGCCGATGGAGATTATCTATAAACCAACGGGGCAGAAAATACTATTCCGCGGTTTAGATGATCCGTTGAAGATCACATCAATTGCGGTTGAACACGGTTGTTTGTGTTGGGTTTGGCTAGAAGAAGCATATGAATTTATGCGTGAAGAAGATTTTGATTTTATCAATGAATCAATCCGCGGTGAAGTTCCCGAAGGTTTATTCAAGCAATTTACCATTACATTCAACCCATGGAATGATAAACATTGGTTAAAGAAACGATTCTTTGATCACCCAGAAGATCCCGACATTTTAACAATGACAACAAAATACATGTGCAATGAATGGTTGGATGATGCCGATCGCAGGATGTTCGAAACCATGAAGATCCGAAACCCGAAACGTTACAATGTTGCGGGTTTGGGTAATTGGGGCGTTGTTGAAGGTTTGATCTTTGAAAATTGGCGTGAAGAAAAATTTGATCCGAAAGTAATTGCAAAACAACCATCGGTTGTTCCACGTTACGGTTTGGATTTTGGTTATACAAACGATCCAACGGCATTGCCATGTACGTTGGTTGATATAGATCAAAAACGTATATACATATATGATGAACTTTACGAAAAAGGCTTAACGAATGATATGATCTACAAACGTATTGAACGTATGGGATTGGTTCATCAAAGAATCACGGGTGATTCAGCAGAACCGAAAAGTATTCAAGAATTGCGGAATCTGGGATTGAACGGTATTCGTAAAGCACGTAAAGGTAAAGATTCAATCAATAATGGAATTCAATTTTTACAGAATTTTGAATTCATCATTCATCCACGATGCGTTAATTTCCTAACAGAAATTAGCAATTATTCGTGGGCGCAAGATAAATTTGGAAAGAAACTGAATGTTCCAATCGATGATTTCAACCATTTGATGGATGCTTTACGTTATGCAACCGAAGATTTGCAAACGGGCGATCTTTTCAGTTTCAAATGATGGGGTGAATTAAATGTTTACTTTTTTTGATTATGGAACGGATATGGAAAGATTGAAAGGCATTATCAAAGAAGGTGCGGAAAGCAGGATCAAAGATCTTGATTTCCTTGCACGTGAAATTGCCAATTGGAAGAAATCACCATATCACAAAATGCAAATTGATGGTGCAAGATATTATCGCGGTGATCATGACATTCTGACACGTGAAAGAACCGCTATTGGTGAAGGTGGCACAATATGCCGCGTTGATAATTTACCAAACAATAAAATATTGGATAATATTTACGCAAACATGGTTGATCAGAAAGTCAATTATCTATTGGGCAAACCGATCACATTCAAATCAGATGATGATAAATACACCGAAGAACTAAAAAATGTGTTGGGCAAACAATTTCCACGTTTATTGAAGAACATCGGCAAGGATTGTTTGAACGGTGCAATTGGTTGGATCCATCCATACTACAATGAAAAAGGTGAATTCAAGTTCCGCAGATTTGAACCATATGAAATCTTGCCATTCTGGAAAGATGATGAACACACCGAATTGGATGCCGTGGTTCGTGTCTATAAACGTTTGGTTTATGAAGGCAGCACAGAAAAAACCGTTGAATACGTTGAATTGTACGATACGCAAGGCGTTTGGCGTTATGTGTTCAATAGTGGAAAACTGATCAAGGATGTTGAACATCCATCAACATATCATGTGTTTGCAGAAGATGAAGCGGGCAACATTACACCGTTGAATTGGGATCGTGTTCCAATGGTTCCGTTTAAATACAACGATGATGAAATTGCATTGATACATCGCGTGAAGATCCTGCAAGATGCAATCAATGAAATTGAATCCGATTTCATGAACAACATGCAAGAAGATAACAGAAACACTATTTTGATTCTAAAGAATTATGATGGTGAAGATCTGGGGCAATTCCGCCACAATCTTTCTTTATATGGTGTTGTAAAGGTTAGATCCATTGATGGTTGCGATGGCGGCGTTGAAACATTGCAAGTTCAAGTTAATTCGGAAAATTATCAATCCATCTTGAAGGTGTTGAAGAAAGCATTGATCGACAATGCCCGCGGGTTTGATTCCGATGATGAACGAATGAACGCAAATCCAAATGAAATGAATCTGCGATCCATGTATTCAAAGATTGATCTTGATGCAAACGGCATGGAAATGGAATTTCAAGCATCATTTGATGATTTATTGTGGTTCATTGATCAGCATCTAGCAAATGAAGGCGTTGGCGATTATAACGATGTTGATGTTGATATCATATTTGATCGCGACATGATTGTTAATGAATCTGAAATGATCAACAATTGCAAAAATAGTGTTGGTATTGTATCAACCGAAACTATTATTGCAAACCATCCGTTCACACGTGATCCGCTGAAAGAACTTGAAGCATTGGAAGAAGAAAAGCAGAAAAACATTGATTTATATCAAGGATCATTCGGAAATAACAACGATGATCCGAACAATGATGATCAAAACGGTGATGAATAATGAAACCCGCATCATATTGGAATAAACGAATGGAAATTCTTGAACAATCCCGATATGATGGGAATGTTCAAAGTTATCACGAAATAGAAACCATTTACCGCAAACAAATGGCGGAAATGCAGAAGGAAATCAATGCGTGGTATGCAAGATTTGCAAAGAACAATGAAATAGATCTTGCAGATGCCCGCAAGTTATTGGATGCAAAAGAACTTGAAGA
>CALCGS010000023.1 GCA_937901165.1 uncultured Alphaproteobacteria bacterium | reverse complement strand
GGTCGCCAATTCTTGTTTACAAATTCTTTTGATACAGCATTTAATTTTATAGATTCTTTGTTGGATGAGTATGCGTCCATACCAAAAGACGATAAAAATGCGATTTCTCGTAAACTGGCCGAAATATTAGATAATGTTAATTATGGTCATTTCTTTCGTGAAGGCAACGGTCGTACACAACGAGAATTCATTCGGGAACTTGCATTACAAAAGGGTTATTCTTTGGATTTAAATCCAATGGACGATGCGAGCGTGTATGAAAGATACATGCACGGTACTACTTTTGGTGACATAGAAGAGCTGAATACATTAATCATAAAAATTATGCATTAATATATTTTAATAACTTGATTATTGCTTTATTTTAAGGTATGTTTTTGATGAATCCAATGAGAGTTGGGTTCGGGGCTATCCTAGGCCCATCTTGTTCGGTGCGAAAGCATCGTTAATCTGATGTGATGGTGTTTTCTGCACCGTTATGTCCCTGACTTATGGTCGGGGAGTCGTTGGTTATAAAATAGGGGTAACCCGAAAACCACGAAATCAATAACAAGATGATTAGGATCTCCCCGGCCGCCAATTCTTAGTTGGCGGTCAACATTTTACACGGGGATAAAAATGGATGTAATTGCCGGAATTAAGGAAGCGTTTTCTCGCATGAGTAGACAAAGGTTCTTTGTTTCCGAGGCAGATTTTCAACATACATTTGCTATTGAATTACACAAAATATTCAATAATTCTGCGAAAATAATTTTAGAATTTCCGATTAAAAAGCCTGATGACAAACGCATTATTCATATAGATATAATGATTATCAAAGACGGCTGTTTCTATCCAATAGAATTGAAATATAAAACCAGACCAATTAAATCAGAAAAATTTTACGAAAACACAAAAATACCTGTATCAGACTTGTTGGCAGACCATAAAGGCAATGACGATAATTGTTATCATGTATGGGCGGATATAAACCGCATTGAATGGTTAATTGATAAAGGATACGCAAAATCAGGCGTATGTATTTTTATCTCGAACAACAAATCGTTTTGGTGTGCAAAAAGCGATCCAAAATCCATGGCATATGCATTCAGGACAACCGAAGGTATCAAACCTTCTGGGTGGCATAAATGGAATATAAAAGATAACACGAATTCAAAACATATTAAAGATAAACCAGATTTGTTTATGCAAAATACTTATAATTTTCAATGGCAGGAATTTTGTGATACTGGCGATAAATATGGACAATTCAAATCATTGTTTATAGAAATTCCACCAAAAAATAAAAAGGATTAAATATGAAGAAAGTAATTTTATTGGGTTTGTTATTGTGTTCTTGTGTTAGCTTGACAACACAACAGGTTCCACCAAAAACTATACGCAATCCAGATTGCTTTCCAAGTCATGAATTAAAAGTATTTCAAGTGGATGACAAGTATTCTTTGATTCAATTATATTATTGTAATCCGGCAGATGGCGACACAGATGTGGAGCGTTCGTGTAAAGCAGGACGTCGTCAACAATTTAATGGTGAAATTTTTGCTGCAGACATGCGTCAAGTTATAGGCGAAAAGGACTGGAAAACAGAGTCTAAAAAGTTGTATGATGGATATACGGTTACATTTGGGCCATATTGTATGGTATTGGATGGTACTTATACATATTACAATACGATTGGTACAAAGAAAACAATACGAAAATTAAAGATGATAGAATCCCAGATTCCGAATCCTGAATATAAAAAATGGCAAGAAGAAAAATTGTAGCTGGTAACTGGAAAATGAACATGACTCCAAGCCAGGCAAAAGAACTTTGTGCAACACTTAAGGATTTAGTAAACAATGATGCTGTAGACGTAGTATACTGCGTACCAGCTATCGATATTACAACAGTTGTAGAAGCAGTTAAGGGTACAAACGTTAAGGTTGGTGCTGAGAACTTCTACATTGAAGATAAGGGTGCTTACACAGGTGAAATTTCAGCTCCAATGCTTAAGGAAGCTGGTGTTGAGTACGTTATCATGGGTCACTCAGAGAGAAGAGATATCTTTGGTGAGAACGATATCCTTATCAACCAGAAGGTTAAGAAGGCATTCGCTGCTGGACTTAAGCCAATCCTTTGCTGTGGTGAGTCACTTGCAGTTCGTAAGGCTGGCACATATGTTGATTGGGTAAAGAGACAGATTACATGGGATCTTTACGGTGTAACAGCTGATCAGGTTAAGGA
>CALCGS010000022.1 GCA_937901165.1 uncultured Alphaproteobacteria bacterium | reverse complement strand
TGCTAATTTTGACAAAGCCATCAAAACACCAGTGTTTCCAGCAGACACAACCGCAGATGAATTACCATCCCTAACATCTTTTACCGCCATATACATAGATGTATCAGTTGCATGACGTATTACATCACGAACCTTGTCCGTTGGTTTAATTGCATTTGGTGCATTTAGTATTTCACAATTTCTTTTTACACGAGGATATTTTAATAACAAGCGTTTCAAAACACTTTCGTTTCCAAATATACGGAAAAATACCCCATCTTCCCCATTTTGATACAAAAATTGGTTTATTCCACCCAAAACAGCGGTTGGTCCCTTGTCCCCCCCCATTGCATCAATAGATATAACTTTTTTGTTTAATGATGTCATTTCCATACCAACTTATTATAACAGAAAGGCAACCAAAATGGTCGCCCTATCTAAATATTATTTTGCACCACATGCAGGGCAAACGTGATGTGGACGTTTCTTTTCACCACAAGATTTACATACACTGCATGGCATTACGTTTAACGCATCGTGTGAACGACGTTGTGCTGAACGTGCTTTACTTGTTTTACTTCTTGGTGTTGCCATTTCTTTATCCTTTTATTCTATAACAAAGTGTTATTTTATTATATTATTCGTCTATTGCAAGAAAAAGTTTTACAATAAACTTTTTTGTTTGGTTTGTGCAAATTATTACACAAACCAAACAGCATTTGTTTACACATCTAATAATTGTTGATGTGCCTTACCTTCGCGTGCCAATTTTTCAGCATTTTCTTCAGCCTTGGCAATTTCACGAACACGACGTACGTATGCACCAGTTCCAATTGGTATCAAACGTCCAACAATCAAGTTTTCATTTATACCAACCAATTTATCTGTTGCACCGCTTATCGCTGCATCAACCAAAACCTTTGTTGTTTGTTGGAACGATGCATTAGATATAAACGAACGTGATGTCAATGATGCACGCGTCAACCCAACCAAAACCTGGGATGCTTCTGCTGGACGACCATTATCATGAATAACACGAGCATTTTCTTCTTCAAAATCAACACGATCAACAACCTGACCCATCAAGAACCCAGTATCACCAGGATTTGCGATTTCAACACGACGTGTCATTTCACGTATCAATATTTCAATGTGTTTGTCATTGATTGTCACGCCCTGTAAACGATAAACCTGCTGAATCTGTTCAACCATAAATGTTGCCAATGCCTTTTGTCCCAATATACGCAATATATCCTGGGGTACAGGTTCACCATCAACCAATTTATCAGCCTTTTTAACAGTGTCCCCACTGCGTACCAACAAATTCGTTCCCTTTGGTACAGCGTATTCAACAGGTGCAGTACCATCATCTGGTTCAATACGAATTATTATTTTGTTCTTGGAATCTTCCAATTCTATTGTTCCATCAACCTCTGCCAATAATGCAGGATTTGCAGGACGACGAACTTCTAATAATTCTTCAACACGTGGCAGACCGCCGGTAATATCGCTTGTACGTTTGGTTTGTACAGGAATACGTGCCAAAATATCACCAGCAACAACCTTGTCACCATTTGATACATTTAATACCGAATACATAGGCAATAAATATTCAGCAATCTTTTTGCCACCCAAGGATATTACATTCCCCTTGTCATCAACCAATGTAACAGCAGGTTTTAAAGCCTTTTTGGTGTTATTTTTCCAATTTATAACCTTGTTCGATACAATTCCAGTTGTTGCATCAACTTCTTCTTGTAAAGATACATTTTCTATTAAATCGTTAAACGCAACTATACCGTCTTTTTCAGCAATAATTGTATTGGAATAAGGATCCCATTCTGCAACTTTGGCACCCTTTTCAACATTATCGCCTTCATTTACAATCAACATAGATGCGTATGGTAATGCACAGCCAAATAATTTTGCACCCTTATCATCAACAACAGATATTTCACCGTTACGTGATAATACAACTATACGGCCATCAGAATTTGTAATCGTATTTACATTTGATAATTTTATCTTACCAGCCACAGGCATTTCAATATAGTGACTTTCTGCACTACTTTCAGCAATACCACCAATATGGAAAGTACGCAAAGTTAACTGTGTTCCAGGTTCACCAATAGATTGTCCGGCAATAACACCGACAGGTTCCCCAACATGCACCAATGCGTTACGCGATAAATCCATTCCATAACATTTTGCACATAAACCATCACTATGACATGTCAAAACACTGCGAACATCAACACTTGGCAACCCAGAATCGTTGATTTGCTTTGATGCAGCACGTGTAATCAATTCGCCCGCCTTTACAATTACTTCTTTGGTAACAGGATGTATAACATCATGTGCAGCGGTACGTCCCAAAACAACATCACCCAATTTAACGGTCAATGTAGAACCTTGATATACAGGACGTGCTGTAATAAAATCTTCTGTACCACAATCGTGTTCTGTAATAACTGTATTTTGTGCCAATTCAACCAAACGACGTGTCAAATATCCAGCCTCTGCGGTTTTCAAAGCCGTATCCGACATACCCTTACGCGCACCGTGTGTCGAAGTAAAGTATTCAGACATTGTCAAACCTTCTTTAAAGTTTGATGTAATAGGAACTTCGATAATTGAACCGTCTGGTTTCTGCATCATGCCACGCATACCAGCCAACTGTTGAATCTGCCCCTTGGAACCACGCGCGCCAGATAATG
Organism: uncultured Alphaproteobacteria bacterium; assembly: GCA_937901165.1. Classification (GTDB taxonomy): domain Bacteria; phylum Pseudomonadota; class Alphaproteobacteria; order Rs-D84; family Rs-D84; genus Enterousia. Next base: position 2,940 of record CALCGS010000022.1, on the reverse strand, counting down.
CCATCATGTGAATAGAATTCCAGTTTTCACCAGTCGTTTTACCCAATGTAGCATATGCCAAATCACCCAATGTATCTGTTGTTTTTTGCCACAAATCAATCAATTTATTGTGTCTTTCACCACCAGACAACAAACCGTTTTGATATTGGTCTTCAATTTCTTTGGCTGCCTTGTTAGCCTTGGCCAAAATTTCTTCTTTTTCTTCTGGAATTACAACATCGTCAAACCCAATGGATATTCCACTACGTGCAGCCTGTTCAAACCCAGTGTTCTTTAATGCGTCAGCCAACAAAATCATTTCTTTATCGCCACAACGTTCATAAGTCGTTGCCAATAAAGCCTTGATTTCTTTACTCGGCATAACTTTGTTTACCAAATCAAATGGCATTTTGTCAGTTTTTGGTAATAATTCACCAAGTATCATACGACCCGCAGTTGTTGCATAAGTTTTACCATTTACACGTGCATATATTGGTGTGTGTAATGTGATGTTTTTATTTTGCAACGCAAGTTGTACTTCATCCATACCAGAAAAACGTGGTGATTTTTCACTATGTTCACCGTTCATTAATGAAATATAGTAAATCCCTAACACCATATCCTGTGATAACACAGTCATAGGTTCACCACTTGCAGGTGATAACACGTTGTTGGTTGATAACATCAGTGTACGTGCTTCCAATTGAGCCTCTAATGAAATTGGAACGTGAACAGACATCTGGTCACCGTCAAAGTCAGCATTAAATCCTTTACATACCAATGGATGCAAACGAATTGCCTTGCCTTCTATCAAAACAGGTTCAAATGCAATCAAAGATAATCTGTGTAATGATGGTGCACGGTTTAATAATACTGGATGTTGATATATAACCTTTTCCAACATTTCCCATACAATGTCTTCACCATTTTCAACCATTTTACGTGCAGTCTTTAATGTGTTTGCATAATTACCATTTAACAAACGTGCAAATACAAATGGTTTAAACAATTCCAAAGCCATCATTTTTGGTAATCCAACCTGATGCATCTTCAAGGTTGGTCCAGGTGTAATAACACTACGTCCAGAATAATCAACACGTTTACCCAACATATTCATACGGAAACGACCAGATTTTCCACGCAATGAATCAGATAAAGATTTCAATGGACGACGATTCTGGGATACCATTGGACGTGCCTTGTGTCCGTTATCGAACAAAGAATCAACCGCTTCTTGCAACATACGTTTTTCATTACGAATAATGATGTCTGGTGCGCGCATTTCCATAAACTTTTTCAAACGATTGTTACGAATAATTACACGACGATACAAATCGTTCAAATCAGATGCAGCAACATGCCCCGCATCCAATGTCACCAATGGACGCATTTCTGGTGGAATTACAGGAATTATATCCGGCAACATCCATGCAGGTTCTGTTTTTGAATCCAAGAAAGATTCAACCAATTTTAATTGTTTGATAATAGCTTTACGTTTTGATTCTGATTTGGTTTCTGCCAATTCAGCACGCAAACGTGTTCTTTCATCACCCATATCCAAATTAGAAATTATTTCACGTATTCCTTCGGCACCAATACCAACACGGAAAGAATCTTCGCCGTATTCTTCTTTTTTTGCCTGGTATTCGTCATCGTCAATAACATCATATTGTTTTAACGAAGTCAATCCTGGTTCTATAACAATATACGCATTATAAGAAACAACCAATTCTAATTTCTTTTGTGGTAAATTATTTAATAAAGTTGCGATTTTACCTTCACGTAAAAACCATGTGTGTGCAACAGGTACAGCCAACTTTATATGACCCATACGTTCACGACGAACATCAGATGGTCCAACCTCTACCCCACATTTTTCACAAATCGTTCCACGATTTTTCATGCGTTTATATTTACCACATGCACATTCGTAATCCTTTACAGGACCAAATATTTTTTGACAGAACAATCCTTCATCTTCTGGTTTCAAAGAATGATAATTTATTGTTTCTGGTTTTTTTACCTCTCCCTTTGACCAAGACAATATTTGTTCTGGCGATGCAATTGTTATACGCAATGCATCAAATTGTTCTTTATTGTCTATTTGTCCAAATACCTTTTGCAACATATTTGTCATATATTATGCTCCTTTAATCTCTTAAAAGTGCCAAATGGCAACGTGCCAAGGTTAAAGAAACCCTGGCATGCGCCCGCCGCCACTAATCTATTTTCTTTGGTTCCATTGACAAACCTAAACCGCGTAATTCACGAACAAACACATTAAACGCTTCTGGTGTGCCAGTTTGTATATCGTTATTTCCTGAAATAATCGCTTCGTACATTTTGTTACGTCCAACAATATCGTCTGATTTTACAGTCAACATTTCGCGTAATAAATGTGCCGCACCGTGTGCTTCCAATGCCCAAACTTCCATTTCTCCAAGTCTCTGGCCACCCATGTGTGCCTTACCAGATAATGGTTGTTGTGTGACAAGTGAATAATTTCCAACGCTACGTGCGTGAATCTTTTCATCCACAAAGTGATGTAATTTCAGCATATACATAACACCGACAGTTACAGGACGAGCAAACTTTTCACCAGTCATTCCATCATATAATGTAAATTGACCTGTTTCTGGAAGTTTTGCCATCTTTAACATGCTACGAATATCTTCTGGACTTGCACCGTCAAATGTTGGGGTCGCCATAGGAACACCATCGCGCAATAATTCAGCCTCTGCACGAACATCAGCATCTTTCATTTTTTCCAGTTTTTCCGCAACATCCTTACCGTATATTTTGCCCATAATATGACGCAAATCATCAGTCACAGCACGTTTTTGTTTTACTTCATCCAACAAATCGCCAATCTGTTTTCCTAGTGTACGTGCAGCCATTCCAAGGTGTGTTTCTAATATCTGACCAATATTCATACGAGAAGGAACACCTTGTGGATTTAAC
>CALCGS010000021.1 GCA_937901165.1 uncultured Alphaproteobacteria bacterium | reverse complement strand
AATAAACTTTCAAAAAATATCATACCACCAACAGCAAAAGCAATTAAATTTTTATTACAAACAATCATTACAATCATGTTGTCAATCGAATATGGTTATGCTGATGAAACACAGGATTGTCAAAACGGTTTTGAATATAATGGCGAATGCCAGAACTGTCCAGAAAATGCAACATGTTCCAACAACATATTCACATGTAATGACAATTATTATAAATCAGAAAACACTTGTATCGCATGTCCCGATAATGCAACAAGCCAAGATGGCGATAGTTGTAGATGTGAGGATACCACTCAATACTTTTTTAAACAATTAAACAGATGTATGAACTGTCCATCATATAGCACCTGTGATGGTTCAATAATAACAGGTTGTATAAATGGGTATTTCAAATATAACGATACATGTTATCCTTGTAATAATGCTACATGCACAAAAAATAACGATAATTATTATAAAATGAAATGTAATCCAGGTTATTATCAAGCCACATATACTGCTTGTGAACCTTGTCCAACAGGTATGACAAGCGATGACACCAACGAAATTATACTAAATGGTACTTCTCAAAACCTTGAAAATGCAACTGCTTGCTATTTTAATAGTAGCACAACATACAATGGAAATACTTTCAATTCTACAAAGAGAGATTATGGTTCTAAGTATAATATAACGTTTACCCAGGACCAACAGTCTTCACAGCAAAATTAAAATAATTTTAAACTTTTAATTTGTTGCAAAATAATTTGTAATTGTTCGTCTGTAAATTTCCCCAACACCCAATCCGCCGGATTTATATTTAATCCTAAATTTCTGGGATGACCAATACCAATTCTTATGCGTTTATAATCCGCCCCGACAGCATTATCAATAGATTTTATTCCATTGTGCCCTGCACTGCTGCCACCAATTTTTGATTTTATTTTTCCAATATCTAAATCCATATCATCATGAACAACAATCAAATTTTCCAACGGCAATTTATAAAAATTCATCAATGCCCCAACCGCACGTCCACTATCGTTCATAAAAGTTTGTGGTTTTACAAATATAACCTTATGCCCATCAATTTCACAACGCGTTGTCAAAGCATCTTTTTCATTTTTCCAATTTGCGTTTTCACCTGCAAAAAAATCAACAGTAATAAAACCAATATTATGTCTGGTAATTTTATAATTTTCCCCAGGATTTCCCAATCCAACAATTAAAATAGGTTTATTTTCTTGCATACCAATACCTCTTTTTATATGATAATATCATAATAAAGGAGAAAAAATGATAAAAAAATATAAATTTATTCTATTGTCCATAATAGGCACATTGTTTTGTCAAAATTCGTTTGCGAACCCAATTTTTGATATTTACATCGGTGGAATTTACGGCATTGGTGGTTCAACAACACTTGAATCCCACCACACAGAAACCTATGCACCAACAATGTCTTTTGGTGGTGTTGCTGGAATTGATATTGCTTTTTTAAGAATCGAGGCTGAATATAATCATCTTGCAAAAAAAATTAAAACAGACCAAGCTATGTTAAATGCTTACATAAAACCAAACTTTACAATTATTAAACCATATATTGGGGTTGGGATTGGTAAAATATTTGATGGCGATATAAACATGCAAAAAATAAACAGAACAACTGGATATCAGGGTATGCTGGGTCTAACATTTGATACAATAATTTTACCGATTAAAATCGATGTTGAATTACATGGATTATATACACCAAACATATATAATTCTATGGATTTCTTTAATTATGACACGCGAATAAAGGCACGTTATATTTTCTAAAATGATTACATTAATTGATGGCAATTCTTTATTATTCAGGGCTTATTACGGTGTTCATTCACATTTAACCAGACACGATGGCATTCCCACAGGTGCCGTGTATGGGTTTATAAATATGATTTTACCGATATTATCTGGTGCAAAAACATCTGATTCTTTTGTATGCGTGTTTGACGCATCAAGAAAAACATTTCGACAAGATATTTACCCAGAATATAAAATGAATCGCAGTGACACACCCCAAGATTTAATAACTCAATCTGGTATGGTACGAACCGCGATGTCATCTTTTGGAATACCTGTATTATGTATTCCTGGGGTCGAAGCCGACGATGTAATCGCAACAATTGCAACAAAATTTTGCACAACCAATGACGCGACACGAATTATAACCAGTGATAAAGACTTAATGCAATTGGTATCAAACTGTGTCTACCTGTATGACGGTATGAAACAACGCGAAATCAGACGCGAACAAGTATTGGAAAAATTTGGTGTTTTACCAGAACAGGTAATTGATGTTCAATCTTTGATGGGTGATTCCACCGATAATGTACCCGGTGTTCCTGGAATCGGGCCCAAAAAGGCATCCGAACTGATAAATCAATTCGGCAACCTTGATAACCTGTATCAAAACATATCTGATGTAAAAAACGAACGGATAAAAAATCTTTTAATTTCCAACAAAGATATGGCATATATTTCAAAAAAATTGGTCACATTAAAAACAGATGTTGATTTACCTGGTCTTGAAATCACACCTTTTATATTTGACACAGAATCCGCAATAAAATATGTAAATCAAGAACTGGAAAGTCCATCATTATCGGATAAAATAAAAAAACTTTTTCCACCTGAAAAATATGCTGGAATGCACCCACAAAAACAATTTGAATATCCTGGTTCCGAATGTCCAATCGATATTGTCAGTGACATAAAACAACCAGAATTAAAAATAGAATACCAAACAATTACAACAGAATCAGAATTGGATAAATTTTTATCTAATATAAAATCTGTACTTGCTTTTGATACGGAAACAACCGGATTAAATCAAATAACATCAAAAATGGTTGGAATATCTTTGGCATATGATGAAAATCATGGATGCTATATTCCATTGCGACATAAACAAAATTCGCAAAGTTTATTTGAAACACCAGAAACCCCAACAATCAAACAACTTGATATAAATACAGTTTATAAAAAATTATGGCCTTATTTCACAAATAATAAAATAATAAAAATTGGTCATAACTTAAAATACGATTTACATATATTCGCTAACGAAGGATGGGATATAAATGAAATAACACCAATCGACGATACAATGTTATTATCATATATATTACATGGTACGCTACACGGACATGGGCTTGACGAATTGGCACAAAAATACTTAAAACACACAAACATTAGTTTTGCATCTCTTTTTGCCACGGACATCAAAGACCAAGATAGACATTTTGATAATCTTGACATACATATCGCAACGCCATATGCCGCCGAAGATTCTATAATATGTTTTGCACTATATAACATCATGCGTCCTGAACTAGAATCAAATAAAAAACTATGTGATTTATATGAAAAATGTGATAGACCGCTACTTCCAATTTTAACAGAAATGGAAAGAAACGGTGTATTGGTAAATCAATCTGGATTAAGTCAATTATCCGATATATTTCACAAACAACTCGATACAATACAATCTGAAATATGGACACTCGCCGGGACAGAATTTAACATCGCTAGTCCTAAACAACTTGGTGTGGTTTTATTCGATACACTTGGATTAAAAGCAAATAAAAAACGTTCAACTGATGCAGATTCTTTAAACGACCTGATAGACGAGCATCCAATAATTGAAAAAATATTAAATTGGCGTTCTATTGCAAAATTATCTGGAACATATACCGATTCGTTACCCAAACAAATCGAACACGATGGCAGGATTCATACAACATATTTACAAACCAGCACAAATACAGGTCGCCTATCCAGTCGTGAACCCAATTTACAAAACATTCCTATCAAAACGGAACTGGGTGAAGAAATAAGGAAATGCTTTATTGCTCCAACTGGGAAAACGTTAATATCTGTTGATTATTCACAAATACAACTTCGACTACTTGCCGATGTTGCAAATGTATCTTTATTTAAAGAAACATTTTTATCTGGTCTGGACATTCATGAACAAACCGCCAGAAAGATATTTAATATTCCTGATAACAAACCTGTTCCCAAAGATTTAAGACGTGCCGCAAAAACTGTAAACTTTTCAATAATATATGGTGTTTCATCTTTTGGGCTGTCATCGCAATTAAACACATCCAGACAACAAGCACAAGAAATAATAAATTCTTATATGTCTGAATTACCAGAAGTAAAACAATACATAGATGATATAAAAAAATTTGCAACAGAACACAAATATGTATTAACCCCATGGGGACGCAGAATAGAATTACCAGAAATATCAAATCCACGCGGTCGTTCTTATGCATTGCGTGCGGCAATAAACGCCCCAATTCAAGGATTCGAGGCTGACTTAATGCGATATGCTTTGATACAGATATACAACAAAATAATAAAACCAAATTCACAAAACATAAAAATAATTATGCAGGTTCACGATGAAATCATATTCGAATGTAATGAAAATATGGCCACAGAATTTGCAAAACAAATAAAATTTGAAATGGAAAACATATCGTCTTTATCTGTACCTTTGATTGCAGAATATACAATCAGCACAAAATGGGGAAAGTAAAAATTAATACACAAACACATCAAAATATTTCGTTTGCCGCATCAATTTTTAACAGTCCTAAACAAACGACTGCGAAATAACGCGCCATCTTTAGCATCTTCGCTACACTCTCTTGCACAATTAACAATACAATCATCAGCTCTCTCTGTAGTAAACAAAAACACCCAACGTGATACAGCGGGTTCCATCATTTTACACCAACAATTTGGACCAACACTATTCTCATCTGGATTACCTGTCCTTCCATGATAACCAAAAAAACCTTGACCGGTCGAACTACATAGCGCACGCCCTTTTATATTACCATAATCAAACCGTGTGCCCCAAGTCCCTTTTTCCATTAAACCAAACATTGTTTCATTGTGCTTATTTTCATCTAGGTTGATAAATCCTCTCTCCGTTCCGTGTATATCAGAATTTACCAGCTGTTCAAACCCTATGTCATACGAGCAATCTGAGCATTTTCTCATCTGTCGCCAATCATTATACACAAACATCGATAATACGAAAAAAAAACATCCACCTACAATAATTACTGCACGTTTCATATAGCCCCCATAATTTTACTTTTTCGTATTAATTAGTGTATCACAAACCAAAATTTTGTTCAATATAAAAAAATAATAAAAATCCCCCATAAAGGGGGATTAAAAATGCATTACAATATATTATTTATCTAAAGCTTCAATAATTTGTTCATAAGGTATCGCACCTGGGAAAGATTTTTCCTTGATTACCAAGAAAGGCGTACCATTAATTTCAAATTGTTGTGCCAAAGAACGAACATTTGCCAATTCTGTTTCTACAACATCGCTATTCATATCATTAGCCAATTTTGTAACATCCAAACCAGCATCAGCAGCAAATTTCAAAACATTTGCTTTAACTTTTTCTGCCAATTTATTTCTATCTTTCATATCATCTTGTGAATAATATTCTTTTGCCATCAAAGCACTAACCAATGCGGCTGCTTTTGTATTGTCTTGCATTTTTGCAGCAATAACAGCACGTGCAGGTGCATCAGACAAATCGCCATGAATAGAAAAGTTTTTAACAACAATACGAACATCATTACGATCTTTCAATACACGTTCTAATTCACCATGTACACGACGGCAATATGGGCAAGAGAAATCTGTCCAAACAAAGATTGTTTTCTTTGCATCAACATTACCCAAGACAGGTGCATTTTCCATCATTTCTTTTGCACCGTTGCGAACATATTTACGAATCGCTTTTGATTTTTCAGCATTTTGTTGTTCTTGCATTGCTGTAACCATTTCTTGAAGAATTCCAGGATTTACAGATGTCAAATAGTAAGGAACATACAAACGACATACGCAACCCGCAATCAATAAAACAGAAAGCAATTTAACGCATTTTTTTACCAAACCAGAATTTGTTGAAGTCTTTTTAGAATCACCACGAACCAGCATTCCTGCAAACAAGAACATAGCAATTGCTATCAACAAAACCAAAATTGTCCAAATCATGATTTTCTCCTTTGTTATTGAACAAGACAAGCATAGAAATAATTTTTCAAAAAGGCAAGAAAAATATTAAAAAAATACCCCATGCGGGGTATTTTTATTTTTTTCTTGGGAATTTAACCGCCGCCTGTGCCGCTGCCAATCTTGCAATAGGCACGCGGAAAGGACTGCACGATACAGAATCCAAACCAATTTTATGGAAAAATTCTATGGATTTCGGGTCCCCACCATGTTCGCCACAAACACCTAAATGTATTTTATTGCCTTTAACAGAACGCCCTTTATCAACGGCATCCTTTATCAGCAATCCAACACCTTCTACATCAACAGATGCAAAAGGATCGGCAACATAAACACCACGTGCACGATATTCGTCTAAAATTTTTCCAGTATCATCACGTGACATTCCCAAAGTTGTTTGTGTCAAATCATTTGTACCAAACTCAAAGAATTCGCAACTTTCTGCAATTTCATTTGCCAAAACTGCCGCCCTTGGTAATTCAATCATAGACCCAACCGTATATTCAACCGAATCACCCTTTTCTGCAAATAATGCACTAGCAGTGGCATCAATAACAGATTTAACAATATCAACTTCCTTCTTTGAACCAACCAAAGGCACTTCTATTTCTGGGATAACACGAATTCCAGATTGTTTGCATTCCAACGCAGCCGACAAAATAGCCTTGGTTTGCATTTCACAAATTTCAGGATATGTTATTGCCAATCTGCATCCTCTATGTCCCAACATTGGATTCAATTCGCGCAACGCTTCAGAACGACTTTTTACAAAATCAACTGACTTGCCAATATGTTTTGCCAATTCTTCTATTTCAGCATCTGTATGTGGTAAAAATTCATGTAATGGTGGATCAATCAAACGAACCGTAACAGGTAAACCATCCATTATTTTGAATAATTCAACAAAATCAGATTTTTGATATGGCAACAATTTATCCAATGCTGCTCTACGTCCAGCCTCATCATCAGCCAAAATCATTTCACGCATATCTTGAATACGTCTTGGATCAAAGAACATATGTTCTGTACGTGCCAAACCAATTCCAGCCGCACCAAAATCGCGTGCTTGTTTTGCATCTTTTGGAGTTTCTGCATTTGCTCTAACTGTTAAATTTTTAATTTCATCAACCCATTGCATTAACGTTCCAAAATTACCAGTCAATTCAACAGAAACCGTTGGTACTTTACCCTCGATTATTTGACCTTTGGCACCATCAATAGAAACCCAATCACCTTCTTTCAAAACAACCCCAGACATAGTTTTTAATGTTTTTGTTTGATAATCAATTTTTATATCAGGCGACCCAGATACACAAGGTGTTCCCATACCACGCGCAACAACCGCAGCATGCGATGTCATTCCACCACGTGCAGTAATAACACCCTGAGCAACGTTCATTCCAGCAATATCTTCTGGTGATGTTTCAATACGCACCAAAATAACCTTTTTGCCTTCATGTGCCCATTTTTCTGCATCTTCTGCACTAAACACAATTTGACCAACACCCGCACCAGGCGATGCAGGTAAACCATTTGCAATTACTTTTTTGTCGGCATTTGGGTCCAACATAGGATGCAACAAATGATTTAATTGTTCCGCATCAACACGCAAAACTGCTTCTTGTTTAGTAAGCAATCCTTCCTGTACCATTTCTACAGCCATTCTAACCGCTGCTGCCGCCGTTCTTTTACCATTACGACATTGCAACATCCACAATTTGCCATGTTCAATAGTAAATTCCATATCTTGCATATCTTTGTAATGTTTTTCTAATTTTTCACGAACATCACATAATTCTTTATACACCTTTGGCATAGATTCTTCCAAAGAAATACGTCCAGAATCATCCTTGCTCATTGGTTGTGGTGTACGAATTCCAGCAACCACATCTTCACCTTGTGCATTTATCAAATATTCACCATAGTATTTATTTTCCCCAGTTGCAGGATCACGACTGAAACAAACACCAGTTGCACTATCATCACCAGAATTTCCAAAAACCATTGCCTGAACATTCACAGCGGTTCCCCAATCCCCAGGAATATTATTTATCTTTCTGTATGTAATGGCCTTTTTGCTCATCCAAGAACCGAACACAGCACCAATTCCCAATTTTAATTGTTCCCATGGGTCTTGTGGGAATACCTTTCCGATTTGCACACCAATTTCTTTGAATTTTTCAACCAACAACTTCAAATCATCAGCAGTCAATTCTGTATCAACTTTATAACCTTTATCTTCTTTCATATGTTCCAAAGTATGTTCAAACAAGTCTATATCAGCACCCAAAACAACATCAGAAAACATCATAATAAAGCGACGATACGAATCGTATGCAAACCTTTCATCCCCAGATGCCTTTGCCAAAGCAACCACTGTTTTATCATTTAATCCCAAATTCAAAACAGTATCCATCATCCCTGGCATAGACACACGTGCCCCAGAACGTACCGACACCAACAAAGGATTTTTTTCATCTGCAAATTTTTTACCCATAATTGTTTCGATATGTTCAATACCTTTCTTTACTTGGTCCATTAAATCAACCGGATAGGTATTTTTGTTTTCATAATAATAAGTACAAACTTCTGTAGTAACAGTAAAACCAGCAGGCACAGGCAAACCAACCAAATTCATTTCGGCCAAATTTGCACCCTTGCCCCCCAATAAATCACGCATATCTGCACGTCCTTCTGCGTTTCCATCGCCAAATTTATAAACCCATTTTTTATTCATAAAATCTCCTTTAAAAAACAGTCAACAGGAATATTTTGCAAAAAAAAACACTAAAAAAGCAAGTAAAAATTCAAAAATATTTCAATTTATCAAATAAATAAGAAAATATTCTAATGAAAAACAAATAAAAAATAATGTAATATAAGTAATATGTTCAAAGATCCAAATTATAAATGTACTGGTGCAATTGTTTTAGGTATGCACGATGCCCTTGTTTCAATAACAGGAACAATCGCAGGTTTGACTTTTGCCCTAGCCGAACGCCATTTAATAATTTTAACCGCCATAATAACTTCTGTAGTGGCCAGTTTATCTATGTCGGCATCCAGTTATTTATCAGAACGTGCCAATGAAACAAATAATGCGATTCATGCTGCAATTTACACAGGCATTGCATTTTTAACAACCAGTGCATTATTAATTTTACCATTTATAATATTATCAAATACACACGTTGCACTTACATACATGTTTTTAATCGCAGTTTTTATAATTTTCTTTTTTAACGCCTATATTGGGATGCGCAAACATAAACCTTTTATGAAAAAATTTATAGAAATGTTATTAGTTTGCGGAATTGTATCCGTTTTGGCATTTGTAATAAGCGAACTATCAAAATATTTTTTAGGAATAAATTTATGATTTTATCATCAATCTGAATACAGGCATTTTAACATCTTGTATATCACAAATTTTTTCAATAAACCTTAATGTTGTATTCAAAGTCACAGGTAATTTATACAACCTATCCGCATAAGGTTCACCACATTCACAACATACCGCACGCCCAGTACGTGGCGACAAAAAAGATAAATTTGATTTTCCCCCACACCCAGAACATTTTGTTAAATCCAATGCGTATCCTAATTCTTTCAACAAACACAATTCCCATTGCAAATAAGAATCTTTATTCAAATCATCCAACACCCAACATGTTTTATTATATAATTCTGAAAAATTTTCACGTTCGGGTACAAATGCCAAAATTAATGCAAACATAGAATTCATAAATCCTAAAACACACGAATCACGCATTGCATCCATTCCCAAATTTTTTGTTGCTTCCCAATGAAATGTTCCCAACTGAGAATCCAAACGTGCATTCCATACAACATTTCCAAATTGTGCAACCAAGGGTTTATTTTTTTTTGCAACCAATGCCCCTTTCATCAATCCAGAAATCAACCCATAATCAGCAGTAAAAACAGATGCAATACAATCATTGTTTCCAAAAGGTTTCAAATTTATTAAAATTCCCTGTGATTCCAATTTCATAACAAAGATTATGCCACACCCAACCAAACCAGACAATAAAAAAAATTCCCAAGACATCCTGGGAAAAAATTTATCTTGTTTTTTGGTTAAGTTTTTTTCTAACAATAATTTTAGTCTTAGGCACCTTTATTTTTGCCACTTCTATTTCTTCTGCTTTACGTTCAATCCAGAAATAAAACTCATCTGCCATTTTATATACCTATTTTATCTTTTATTTTACACGTTATCATTCAAGTAAAATAATACAAATAACATAATTTAATAAAAAAACACCCCAAAACTTGGGGCATTTTTTATTCAGCATCAGCTTTTGGTTCTGTTGTTTCAATCGGTTTTTCTTCAGATTCAACCGCTTTTTCTTCAACAACTTCTTCTTCAACTTTCTTTGTTCCAAAAGTCAAAACTTTACCTGCAACCAACGCATCAATTTCATCTTGCGTTTGTGCGACATAAATTTTTACAGGAACAATAACATCTGGATGCAAAGCAATCTTTGTATCAAATGCACCAATTGATTTAATTGGAGAACCCAATAAAACCTGTGAAGATTCCACAGAAACGCCAGCAACTTCATTTAACATACGCGCAATATCACGTGTTGATACAGAACCGTATAATTGACCTGTATCCCCAGCCTGACGAATCATATGTAATTTTGCATTTTTAACTGCATCGACGTGGCTTTCTGCATCTTTACGAACTTTTTCATGACGTGCCAACAATTCGGCTTTTTTCGCTTCGAACAAAGCAACATTTTCACGTGTCCAACGCATTGCTTTTTTGTTTGGCAACAAATAATTGCGTGCGAAACCAGTTTTCACTTCGACTGTATCGCCGATATTACCCAATTTTGTAATTTTTTCTGTCAAAATAACTTTCATTTTATCTGTCCTTTTTATTCTGTTAAAAAGTTAGAGATTAACCCAAATTGTTTCTGACAAATGGTAATAATCCCAAATGACGTGCACGTTTGATAGCAGTTGCTAATGCACGTTGGTCTTTCTGAGAAACACCAGAAATACGTGATGGAACGATTTTACCACGTTCTGTGATATAATGAGACAATGTCTTTATATCTTTGTAATCGATTGTCTGATCCTTTAATGGATTAGATTTTTTACGATAAATTGCTGCGCGAACTGCCATTATGCCACCTCTTCTTCTGTGTTCTTTTTCATCATGATAGATGGTGTTTTTGACAATTCTTCAACGCGAACGTTCAAGAAACGAATAACATCTTCATCAATGCGGGAACGACGTTCCAATTCTGTAACCGCATTACCAGGCAATTCAATGTTCAACATGACATAATGTGCCTTGCGATTTTTACGGATGACATATGCTAAATTTTTCAATCCCCAGAACTCTGTGGATTTAACATCACCACCCAATTCTTTAATAATATCCGAAAATTTTGCCGCTTTTTCTTTAACCTGCGACTCGGTCAGGTCCTGGCGAAAAACCAGTACACTTTCATAGTAAGCCATTTTATTTCCTTTGGTCTATTCTGTCGGCCGATGACCCCATGTCATCAGCAGGAACGACCCAATTATGGCATTTTCTTTATAAAAAGCAAGAAAAAAACGCACCAAACGGTGCGCTTTATTATTTGCGATATTTGTTGTTTTCAAACTTTGACGGCAATAAAGTCCAAACAA